>NZ_JAYFPU010000243.1:0-3494 GCF_034927525.1 Christensenella sp. | reverse complement strand
AGTGATTAAGTTATTTTGTATTTCTACCTGTACTCGAATCCATAAAGTACCATCTTCTTTGGGGATTTCATAAACCCGTTCTTTTTGTTGTGGGGCATCCTTTATGGTCTTGGGCAGGGCATAAGGTTCAAAGGAATTCAGTCGATTGAGGAAGGTATGATAATCCATATCCTGGGCGGATAAATTCTTTTCTCCAAAAACATCGAAGAAATCATCACTGACAAACAGAATTTTTTCAAGGTCCTCATCTAATTCAAAGGCACCGAGGTTGATACTGGACATTTTGAGTAAATGGGTCAATTTTCCTGCGGTCCGCATGACTTCCCGGTTGAGGGCTTCAACACCTTGGGCAAGGGAATCCAATTCACTTATTCCTGTGGCAGTGAGTGGGACGGGGGTACCGGCAGAGATACCGATGCGGACTTCTTTTTCAAGCTTAGAAACTGGAGCGATTAGCCGTTTTGTGATGATAATGGTGGCAATGATACTGACAATGAAAATCGTGCCCACAATAATGGCAAGGGTAAGGCCCGTATTCCAGGAAAGGCTGGATAGGGTGGTCTTTGGCTCAATGGCCATGAGAACCCATTGTTCGTCAGAAAAAGGTGCGTTGCGGTTATAAAGCGATAGCTTACCTGTTGCAGCAACCATTTGAGACGTGTTTTGTAGCCCTGTGAGAAGACTGCATTTTTTATATCGGCTTGGCTGGAGGTTAAATTCTTTCAATGTGTCCTGGGTCAGTTGGTAATTTGAGCTATTGACTGCCACAGCCTGGTAGGGACTGTCGCCCTTTGGTTGAATCGCGAGACAATAGGCACTGCCATTGTCTGTGATTTCTTCCGTCGGTAATTGTTTTATGAGATAGTCAGTCAGTATTTCCACACCAAGGACACCGTATAAAGTGCCATCATCGGCAATCAGTGGGATGGAGTAGGCGATGGAGATGGCGTTATCCTCTTCGTTAAGGTGGTAGGCTGGTGACCAATACGCTAAATCAGTATCGGATAAGTCTTTGTTTTCCAAAGCAGCACGATAGGGATTATAAAAATAACGGTGGTCTGCATTATCCTCGGATAGAGTAAATTTAGGGGTCCAATAGGAATCAGTGGTGATACCGGTTTGTGTCACAACATCCACTGGAGCACGCTCAAAAAGGAGATCCTTGTTATCACTATTATAGACGGAAGAAGGGTCCCGATCCCGGATATAGATGCCCGTTAGGCTATCCTTTGCTGGATCCGCAGGAAGAGGACCGCCCCGAAGGATGATAAAGGCCCCAGAGACGGCATTTGTTCGCATCATAGAAATGAGCATGGGGGTTGCCTGGCGGAGATAATCGGTATATGCGTTGGCATCAGAGGATAGACTGGCGGCATTCTGGCCACTATTTGCATAAAGGGCATCCAGCTGAGATACCGTATCGCCGGTTTCACGCCATTTGTTCACCATATCGTATTGAAGATAATCCCGTCTGGATTGAACGGTTCGGCCGAGGACCTGAGCCGCCGATTCATCCAGACGGCCCAGCAGTCCGCTGGCGAAAATACTAATAAAAATAAGAGCCATTTGGGTAATCAGAAGGAGACAGATGGGGATGAGCAATTGGATGCGAAGGCTTTGTTTTTTTTCTTTTAGATGGGTCATATCCATACGCTCCTCTGAAGGAATACAAATGGTCCATTGGGTATTTATTCTTGATTGAGAGCAGCCTCCAATTGGCTGAGGGTATCCTTATACCAGGCATCAAAATTTGCATCCGTATTTAATTGCGCCAATGCGGTGTTGTAATCTGTGCCCGTTGATACCATTTCAAGTAAGACCTTGCGATCGGCTGCAGCTTTTTGAGGCAGGGTATGCTCAAGGATGCTTCGGGCAGCACCACCATTTTTAAAGGCTTTATTTGTATACATTTCATTGTTTTCCGTAGTCTTAGCAGCTGAATTGAGTGCGTCCACCACCTTTTCCTTGGTTCCGGAATCCGTCATGACGGTGGCAAGATAGGACTCGGTACTGGCCTCCTTAGTGACAGGGAGGTAACCAGACTCAACAGAAAAAGTTGCGTTTCGCTGAGGCTGTGTGAACCATTTGAGAAATTGCACAGCGGCATAGACTTCTTTTTCGTCAGCTTCGGTGACGACCATTCCTGCGCCCTGCTGGACAGCGTAGGCTTTGCCTCCTTCAAACTGGGGGGCAACAGTGGACGTCATGGTGATAGGGTAGCTCTCGGTATCAGAAAGGATGCACTGGCTGGGGAGGAAGCTGGCGCTGGAAGAGGAACCGACGCAGGCGATAATGCGCCCGGTTTTGATGTCATCACTGCGGAAGCGGTTTTCTTCATCAAACCATCCAGCGACCATGGGAAGGTAGTAATTATCCCAAAGTTTGCGCATGACGGCTTTATCAAAATTTAAGGTGCATTGTCCATTTTGAGCACTGAAGATTTCAGTCCCCAATTGTCGAGAGCCAATGATCATATAATTGGCAAAGGCATCCCGCCCAAAAAAGGCTTTGCCATCATTGGGGATATCTGGGGTTTGGGCGTTTGTCCATTCATAGTAGGCTTTTGCTGTTTTTGTAATCCCCTCAATGGTTTTGAGCTCATCTTTAGAAGCCCCGGTAGCATCAGCAAATTTTTGCCAATCGGTTTCGTTGATGCTTAAAATTTCTGTAGATTTGGCAACCGGGAAGCTCTTAAGGCTGCCGTTGTTGGAAAAATCCCCCTCCTCGATATAGCCATCAATATAGGCCTGGCGTTCCTTTTCGGTAAAATAGGGGGATAAATCGGCCACGGTCCCCATTTGATCCAGTTCATAGGCGGTGTCAGAATAAGCGGCAAATATATTGGGCATTTGGGGGGCACCGACTTTCTTTTGAGCGGCATCCATAACGCTTTTCTCTAAATCAGAAACAGTACCCTGGGTCGATTCACTGACTTGAATGCCCTGCTTGGCGCCTTCGCCCGCATTAAACTCGGCGATGGCATTGGCAAAGGCTTGCTGTTGGGCACCGTTGTATTAATGCCAGATCGTAATCTTAGTCGGATTTTGTGGGTCTAGTGCAACTTTCTTCGCACTTTGTCCACAGCCAGAGGTCAGAACAATCAGACTGATGAGGGCGAGCGTCAGGGAAATGAATCGTTTCATGAAAACTTCTCCTTTGGGGTTTAGGAATCGAAAAACATCTATTCATTCATATATTACCATATGCTTAAGGAAAACAAAAGGTTGAAAAGGGTTAAAATACGATTCTCTAAATATAATTATTTGATCATTATCAATAATCAACGATGCTTGAGGACCTCCATGGCGGTGGGTGCGTCGATATAAAGACTATCGACGAGGCTGCCGCGCAGTGCGGCACAAATGACTCGGGCCTTGACGACGCCACTGGCTAAAAGCAGCTTGTTGGGAATGGCCCGTATGGTATCTAAGGAGGCTCCAACCACACGGTCATCTAGGGTATGGTCGAAAATATCTCCCTGGGCATTGATGAAA
>NZ_JAYFPU010000306.1:0-3625 GCF_034927525.1 Christensenella sp. | reverse complement strand
ATTTATATACACAAAAAACCGGTCCCAAACCGATTTGTTAGCACTCATTCACGTCGAGTGCTAATCCTTGATATAAAGATACCACCGCATGCGGTGGTTGTCAAGTTCGATTGATAAAATTATAGCGCTTATTCATGAACTTATTATGAATAGATATCACATATTTTCTATGAGGGTACAAACAAGCCTGTTTTGCAGGTCAAAGCCTCTTTTGGTGGGCATAACGCGGTCGTCTTTTACCACACACAACCCTTCCGTGCAAGCTTTTTTCAACTCACGCGCGTGCGTCAGCAAAAAGTCCTCGCCAAAGTGGCGCTTGTAGTCGTAAAGCATAAATCCTTTTTTCAGACGCAGCTTCAGCATAATATATTCGATCTTACGCTCCGTATCGCCGATAAAATCAGGCTGCTCGTAGCGCAGTCCGCCCTTTGCCATATTATCGATATACTCGTCGATATCTTCCGTATTTGCAAAGCGCAGGCGCTCGATGCACGAATGCGCGGACACACCGAGGCCGATGTAATCCTTGATATTCCAATACTTCAAATTGTGTACGCACTCATACCCGTTGATCGCAAAGTTCGATATCTCGTAGTTCGTATAGCCCTTATTATCCAGGATCGTCTGCGCCATATGGTACATACGCAGGTCAATGTCTTCGTCAGCAGGCGCGATTTGCCCCGCCGCAGCCATGTGTGCCATCGGCGTTCCCTGCTCGATCTTTAGGGCATATGCGGAAATGTGCTCGGGCTTTTTGTGCAATACATGAAAAAGCGTTTCTTCCCATTCCCCAAGCGTTTGATTTGGCAGCGCATAAATCACGTCTGTGTTGATATTATCGAACCCTGCCTCACGCGCCATCTGAAAGGCCTCATCAAACATTGCTACCGTATGCTGCCGTCCAAGCGCCTTTAAATGTTCCTCCTGCGCCGCCTGCAAGCCAATGCTCAAGCGGTTGACGCCCGCCTTTTTATAGGTCTGCAATTTTTTTGTGGTGAGCGAACACGGATTGGCCTCGAGCGTCACTTCCGCGTCGTCCGTAAATTGAAACAACCTGCGTACCGTATCCATGATCCGGCTGATGTAATCTTCGTCGATCAGCGATGGCGTACCGCCGCCAAAAAACACAGAGTCCACCGCTTTGTTATACATCCCGCCGATGAGCTCCGTTTCCTTTTGCAGCGCGTGCATGTAAGAAGCGGCCTTACTTTGCCGCTCCGTCGATACAAAATCACAGTATACACACTTTTTGATACAAAACGGTATGTGAAAATAAAGTCCCAGCATAAGCTTTTAATCCATTTTGAGAACGCTCATGAATGCTTCGGATGGGACCTCTACGCTCCCCACCTGACGCATACGCTTTTTGCCCTCTTTCTGCTTTTCAAGTAGCTTCTTCTTACGCGAGATATCACCGCCGTAGCACTTGGCAAGCACGTCTTTACGCAGCGCCTTGACTGTCTCACGCGCAATGATTTTGCCGCCGATCGCCGCCTGAATGGGTATCTCGAACATCTGGCGCGGGATCACTTCCTTTAGCTTTTCCGCAATGATCCTGCCGCGCGCATACGCCCGTTCCCTGTGTACAATCAGCGAAAGCGCGTCGCACATCTCAGAATTGAGCAGGATATCCAGCTTCACAAGATCGCTCTTTTCGTATCCCTTCACTTCATAGTCCATAGACGCATACCCGCGCGTCCGCGATTTTAAGTTATCAAAGAAATCATAGATGATTTCATTTAACGGTATTTCGTAATGCAGCAGCACGCGCGTCGCTTCGATGTATTCCATGTTTTTGAACGTACCACGTTTTTCCTGACACAGCTCCATCACCGCGCCCACATATGTGTCCGGCGTCATCACGCTCACCTTGGCGACCGGTTCTTCCATATATTCGATCATCGAAACATCCGGCAGGTTTGTCGGGTTTTCGATCTCGATCTCTTCCCCGCTCATCATGTGCACGCGATAGGAAACACTGGGCGCCGTCGTCACAAGGTCAAGGTCAAATTCGCGCTCCAAACGCTCCTGAATGATCTCCATATGCAAAAGCCCCAGAAATCCGCAGCGGAAGCCAAACCCGAGCGCCACGGAAACCTCCGGGTCATAAAGCAGCGACGCGTCGTTCAAGTGCAGCTTTTCGAGAGCGTCGCGCAGGTCGTCATATTTTGCCCCGTCCGCAGGATAGATACCGCAGTAAACCATAGGCGTGATCTTTTTATAGCCGGGCAGCGGTTCTTTCGCGGGATTGGCGACATCCGTTACCGTATCGCCCACACGCGTATCGGCAACGTTTTTGATGCTTGCCGCGATATACCCAACGTCCCCTGCTTTAAGCTCCTTTGCCGGTATCAGCGCGGGTGCAAACACACCAACCTCCGTTACGTCAAAGCTCCGTCCGGACGCCATAAACTTGATATCCGTATCCATCGAGACTTTGCCGTCCACGATACGCACATAACTGATCGCGCCCTTATAATTATCATAAAACGAATCGAACACCAGCGCCTTTAAGGGAGCGTCCTCGTTTCCTGACGGCGGCGGAAGCTTATCCACGATCGCCTTTAGCACCTGCTCCACGTTCTCTCCGCTTTTCGCGCTCACACGCGGCGCGTCCGATGCGTCTATGCCAAGCACGTCCTCGATCTCCGCGGCGATCTCGTCTGGCCGTGCGCTCGGCAGATCGACCTTGTTGATCACGGGAATGATCTCCAGATTGTTGTCCATCGCAAGGTACACGTTCGCAAGCGTCTGCGCCTCGATGCCCTGGCTTGCGTCCACCACAAGCACAGCGCCCTCGCATGCCGCGAGAGAGCGTGAAACCTCGTAGGTAAAATCCACATGCCCGGGCGTATCAATGAGGTTTAGCTCGTATTCCTGCCCGTCCTGTTCGTAAAGCATGCGCACCGCCTGCGATTTGATGGTGATGCCGCGCTCGCGTTCTAAGTCCATCGTGTCGAGCAGTTGTTCCTTTAGGTCGCGGCTCGCCACCGTGCCCGTCATCTCGATCAGCCTGTCCGACAACGTCGATTTCCCGTGGTCTATATGTGCTATGATACAAAAATTTCGTATGTTTTTTTGATAGTCGTTACTCATTTATTCACCTCAAAAGTATTCCAACATATATCATACGAAAATACGGCTTAAAATGCAATAAAATTCCTGCGCATACGCCAAGGGAAATATGCTATAATGAAAAAAAGAATGCAGGAAAGCGAGGGGTCTTGTTATGAGTCAATACGACGAACTGATCGGCCTTCTGAACAAAAAAGGATTTCATGCGGCATTTTTCGAGGACGCCGCTTCTGCCAAAGAGGAGGTGCTGAAGCTGCTTTCCCGTGCGCAGTCTGTCGGCATCGGTGGCAGCATGACACTGAACGAAACAGGCATTTTTGACGCGGTCACAGGCAGCGGCAAAGAAATATACTCCCAGGTGCTTGAGCGCCAGAAGGAGAACCCGGATGTAAAAACGGTATGGCAAAACGCGATGACCGCAGACGCATACCTTACGTCCACCAACGCGCTCACGCAGCAGGGCGACCTCATCAATATAGACGGAAACGGCAACCGCGTGGCGGCAATGTTTTTCGGGCCGGAGCAGGTCATCGTCGTATGCGGCGTCAAC
>NZ_JAYFPU010000051.1:0-7436 GCF_034927525.1 Christensenella sp. | reverse complement strand
TAAAATCTTCTTCAAACGCACAGATCAGGTCTATAAAATCAAACGAATTGACATTCAAGTCCCTCAAAAGATGCGTATTACGATTCAATGTGCTTTTGTCAACGAACTGATGGTCGCTGATGATCTCAATGACACGCTGTTCCAACATTGTCCCTAAGCTCCTATGTGTTCCCTCTTTATTTTCTTTGTGGTCGTCCTCTCAAAATCCGTTTCCCGGATCGTTACGCCGCTTATTTGTTTGTATAGCGGCAATGTCTTGTTGATTGCGTCCACATCGCTCTCAAGCGTCCCTCTGATATCAGTAACCGCATGCTGCACAAAATAGTCATGATCTAAGAATACCTCCGCCAATATCCGGTCGTTTTCACCATAGGCAACGATCTCTTTTACATACGGTATCCTGCGGAAAACCTCTTCGATCTCTTCCGGTGAAATATTTTTGCCGTTCGACAGGATGACCAAGTTTTTGAGCCTGCCTGTCACATATAAAAATCCTCCGTCGCCGAGCCTTCCCAAGTCTCCCGTCTTGTACCAGCCATCTTCAAATGCCTTTTTGGTCTCGATATCGTCTTCAAAATATCCAAGCATGATGTTGGCGCCCCGCACAAGTATCTCTCCTTCGCCCGTCTCATCCGGCCGGTCGATCCTTACCTCGTTGCACGGTAAAACCACACCCACGCTTTTATCATCATAATAATCGTTGCGGTTTTCCGCTACGATGGGCGCGCATTCCGTCACGCCATATCCGTTCATGATGTGTACGCCAAGCTCGCGGAACCCTGCGGCGATCTTCTCATCCAAAAACGCGCCGCCGCAAATGCAAAATTCGAGCTCACCGCCGAGCGCGTTGAGCACCTCTGAAAACAGCTTCCTTCTGAGGTCGATACGCAGCCTCATCAGCGCGTTGCTCGCTTTGATCCCTGCTTTCAGCTTCTTGTCCTTGCCTGATTTTTTGGCGCCCGTCCATACCTTATGATACATGGATTCCAGGATCATCGGCACTACGAACAGGTTGACCGGCTTAAACTCCTGCATATCCTTCAATACATATTTCAGATTGTCGTTGATAAAGATCGTATAGCCCGCGAACAGACCGCACAATACATTAGCCGTAAAACCAAAGGTATGGTGCAGCGGCAATACCAGCAGCGAGCGTCCCGTCAGCTTGATCTTCTTGCGGGCAGCAACCGCGTCCGCCATCAGGTTTGCGTGCGAAAGCATCACGCCCTTGCTTTTGCCCGTCGTCCCTGAAGTATAAACGATGGCTGCCATCTTATGGATATCGACTTCATGTTCCTCAAAGCTCGTGTCGCCGCTGCCGATCGCCTGCCTGCCTTCTTGCAGCAGTGCGTCAAACCCGTTTTTGTCCGTGCCGCCCATATCCACACAAAGCCCAAAGCCCGGGCAAAGATTTAAGACTGTCTCGCTATATTTGGGGGAATATACGATCGCACTGCAATGGCTGCGCTCGAGCACCTCTGCCATTTCCGCTTCGCTGAGGTCTTTGTCCACCGGCACGATCACGTTACCGCCGTTTACCACGGCAAAATACGTCACCAGCCACGGATAGCTGTTCTCGCCCAGCACGGCGATATGCGCCCCCCGAAGACCGCGCAAATAAAACGCCGTTCCCAGCGCTTCGATATCTTCCTTAAATTCCTGATAGCTTTTTGATAAAATCCCGGCATTCCCGTCACGAAACATAAAAGCAGCCGCGCTATTGTATTCGCGCACTGCGTAGTCTACTAGCTCTTTCATACTGTCCAGTACAGGAACTTCGTAGTCGGGGTAATTTTTCATGATCCCTACTCCTTCATACGATAATCAACGGTCTTACTATACCATACCGTATCACTTTCTTCAATTGCTGTATTCTATTTTCTCATTGAAAATGCCGGGTGAAAATATCACTCTGTGAAAGCAGGTCTTCCACTGTTTCAAATCCAAGGCGCTTTAACAATTCTACCACGTAAGGGTTGTCGATAGGCGTTGCGTATGTCGCCCCGTCGCCGTATGTGTCAACGTGATTTTTCCCTTCCTCGCGGTCGATGATCGCCTTCGGCCCGCCGACGCAGCCGCCAACACAGCCCATGCCCTCGTAAAAGTTTGCGGACGCTTCGCCGGAAAGGATGCCGTTTATCATCGCCTTACACGCCGGTACGCCGTCCGCATGCTGTGTGCGCATCACGATCTCCCTGTTTGGGTTCAGTCGCTCGACCGTCTCCTGTACTGCTTCGCTCACCCCACCGCTGCGCGCATAAATCCTGCCCGCACGCGATGAATGGTCTTTGTAGCTCTCCTCCATATTTTGCGGATCGATCTCGAGCGCCAGAAACATATCCCGGACTTCCTCAAACGTCAATACATAATCCACCGCACCCGCAATATCCGCTTCGCGCGCTTCCGCCTTTTTGGCGATGCACGGGCCAATGAACACTGTCACCGCATCCGGATGCAGTATTTTGATCGTACGCCCGCATGCCACCATCGGCGAAACAGAGCCCGGCACATGCGGCATCAGCTCACGGTATATCTTACGGATCATAGCGATCCACATCGGACAACAGCAGCTTGTCAGCTGGTAATCTGATTCCTTCATAATGTTGTGGTCAAATTCCAGCGCTTCCTTAAGCGTCAGGATATCCGCAAACAAAGCAACCTCGATCATGCCGTCAAAGCCCATCTTTTTAAACGCGCTCCGCAGCTTTGCCGGCGTGACCTCCGCTTCAAACTGCCCGAGGAACGCCGGAGCCACAAGCGCATATACCAGGCCTTTTGTTTCGCGCAAAGTTTTTAACACAGCCATGATATCCTTGCTTGCCGTAAGCCGTTTGTCTTTGCAGTGGTCGACACACGCGCAGCATCCTACACATACACGCGGGTCTATCTCAATGCCGCCATCCTGCCCCGGTGCGATTGCGTCAAACGCACACTCGTCAGCGCAAACCTGCTGCTCGCCGGGCGAGCATTCGCAGTTGCCGAACTTCCAGATCACCGGCTGCTTTTCCGGATGCAGCAGGCAGTCAAGCTCCAAAAGCCCTTCCCGCTCCTTTTGTATCCTGTCGATTTCCTGCGCGCTCAGCTCCTGTATATCAGCCTGCAGCAGTCTTTGATATATTTCTTCAAATGTCGCCATGATTTCCCCCTGCGAAACGCTTGTTCTTTATCATTACATTAAAACAGAAGCCGTCGCTTGAAACAAATATCTCACGACCGCTTCTGTATACTTCCCTTTTACTTACAACCGTTCGCCCGGTTCTTCAAGCACCCTCTTGGCCTTTTCGATATCCTCGATCTTGTGCTCGCTGCTGTGCTCGATCGGCACCCACTCCGTCCGCGGGTTGAATATAGCCGCCAGCGCGATCACCATCATCGAAATCATAAACACCGGATACAGCGCCACCGCGCGTAGCATAGGCCGTATCTTCCGCTTTTCAAGCGCGAGCGTCAGCACCGCCGTCGCCATAGCGGCCACCCAATTGCCGATCACCATACCGATCAGAACAGGCACGCTGAATGGGTAAAGTCCCGGATTTAAAAACATCATCGCGATCACCGCCACATTGAGCGGCAGCGCCAGCCCAGTCGCCGGGATAAAGAACACGTACCATAAGAGGTCAAGCGCCTTTAAGTCGCCGCCGGCGATCTTTTTGACGATTTTTGAGAAGTAAAGGGGAATACACTGCATTCCACCGACCATCCAGCGGAACCGCTGCTTGACAGATACGCCCGCTGTTGTTGGCTGCTCGTCATAAAATACCGCTTTTTTTGCCGGCAATATCTTTTTGCCCGCACAAATCTGCTGGATGGAAAATTCCACATCTTCCGTCAGCGAATATGTTGTCCAGCCCTCTTTGCCCAATATGTCAAGCTTGAACGCAAACCCTGTGCCGCCCACCATACTGGAAAACCCGAGCTTATGCCGTGCGCCGTGGTAAAAGCGCTGCAGCATCAGCCAATATACCGAATATACCTCGCTGATCCATGAGTCGTGTATGTTTTTTGTGTCGCGGTAGCCGATCGCTACATCGGCGTCCGAGCACAACGCAAGGTTCATTTCCGTCAGAAAATCCTTTGCCGCCAGATTGTCGGCGTCGAATACGCACAGAGCATCAAAATCGTCCCTGTGCTCTGCAAGCAGCCGGTTAACGCCAAAATGCAGCGCAAAGCCCTTGCCTCTTTTTTCCGCGTCAAAACGCTCATAAACGGTCGCGCCATATTCCCTCGATACATCCGCCGTCTTGTCCGTACAATTATCAGCCACCACAAAGATGCGGTACCTGTCCTTATCATAATCCTGCGCTCTAAGGCTTGCGATCAGGTTGCCGATCACACGTTCCTCGTTGCGTGCACAAACAAGCACCGCAAAACGGTGTTGTTTTTCTTCCTTTTGCTGCAATTCCTTCGATGGCAAAAGACCCGCAAACGCGGTAATAACGAGCCAGATCATCAGCGGAGCCGAATACACCGATAGAATAATGACGACCCACTGGCAAATGACAAACCAAACATTCATACCCATTTTCCCTTATCATTGTCGCTTCGTGACTTCATTATACCAGATAAACAGGCAAAACACCTTAAGAATTCCTTAAATATGCTTATTATCCCCTATTCTTCCTCGATCATGTGGTCTACAAACAAAATACCGTCCAAATGGTCAAGCTCATGGCACAGGCATTTGGCCATGTCTCCCTCACCCTGCACCGTGACCTCTTTTCCGTTCTCATCAAGGGCACGTACTATCACAGATTTGGGGCGCAACGTCTTGCCGAACCGCTCGGGGACGCTCAAGCAGCCTTCCTCGCATTCCTGCACACCGTCCTGCTGCTCTATGACCGGATTGACCAGTTTGATCAGTCCGTCGCCCATATCGATCACGACAAGCCGTTTTAATACGCCGACCTGCGGCGCTGCCAGCCCCAGCCCCTTCTCAGCGTACATCGTTTCCGCCATATCGCCTAGGATCATCCTGATCCTATCGTTTACTTCCGTTACTTCCCTGCATTGCTTGCGCAGGATATCGTCCCCAATGAGACGCAGATTTCTTTGTGCCAAATCGTTTCTCCTATTCCTCAAACAGCGGTGTACTAAAATACCGTTCCGCCGTATCCGGCAGTACTGTGACCACCGTTTTCCCTTCTCCCAGTTTTTTTGCCAGCTTGAGTGCCGCCGCCACGTTTGTCCCGCTCGAGATGCCGCACATCAGCCCTTCGTGGCGGGCAAGCTCCTGTGCCGTACGGATCGCTTCGTCGTCCGTCACGATACACACGTCATCATATATCTCTGTATTAAGGTTTTCCGGGATCAGCCCGTCGCCGATGCCCATCTGCAAATGCGTACCGATGCTACCACCCGAGAGGATCGCCGCGTTCTCCGGTTCCACCGCCCATATCTCCATCTGCGGGTTTTGCGCCCGCAGTACTTCACCGATCCCGCTGATCGTGCCGCCCGTGCCCACGCCCGAACAAAATCCGTCGATGGGGCCGGATACCTGTTCCAATATCTCAAGCGCCGTATGGTGCCGGTGCACGGTCGGGTTTGCAGGGTTTGTAAATTGCTGCGGTACATATACCTTCGGGTCTTCCTCCGCCATTTTAAGCGCCAGACACAGGCATTCGTCGATGCAGTCTCCTATATTGCCGTCGTCATGCACCATGATCACTTCCGCGCCGTAATGCCGCACAAGCTTGCGGCGTTCCTCACTCACAGAATCCGGCATGATGATCACCGTCCGGTAGCCTTTCACCGCCCCCACCAGCGCAAGGCCGATGCCCTGGTTGCCGCTGGTCGGCTCTACGATGACCGTGCCCTGTCCGATCAGCCCGTTTTTCTCCGCTGCTTCGATCATATTGAATGCCGTTCTTGTTTTGATAGAACCGCCGATATTCAATCCCTCATATTTCACAAGCACCTGCGCGCCGTCTTTCGCCATATGCCGGAGCCGTATCATCGGCGTATGACCGATCGCCTCCAGAACATTATCGTAAACCATATGCTCCCCCATCTGTCTTTTCTTCTGCTGATACCCACTTATTATATACTGAATCCCTTTGTTTGCAAACTCTTTTAGCGGGAATCACGCGACAAAAAAAGCTGCGGACTACCGCAGCTTTTTGAACGTACCAGGTTTAGATATCCATTGTCAGCGTCAGCAGCACATCGTTGTACTTTGCTACCTGCTCCAAAATTTCCTCTGTGAGCACTGTGCCGGCTGTCAGGCTGAATGTGCCGTCATTGCTCGTCACGTCGTTTTTCACGACTTTTCCAAGCAAATACGCCTTGGATTCTTCTTCGAGCGCGCTTGGCTTGGGTTCTTCTTCCACCACGGGTGCAGCAGAGACCGCTTCCACCGTCTGACGCAGCGTTTCGTTGCCTGTCTGGTCCACAAACACCATTTTTCCCGCAAGTGTTGCGATCTTGTTGCCGCTGTATTCCTCACCGCTATCGAGGTAAAGCGTATCAATCTCGCCTGTCTTTTCATCAAAGCTAAAATCAACGATCCCGCCGATCACATCACCGGTGCTGGAGAGCACTGTCGCCCCGAGGATAAAGAAACCCTTTTCCACTACTTCGAGGATCTCTTTGGATTCGTATATCTTTCTGGCGTTCTCTATCGTCGAGGTCATGATATAGTCGGCGCCGATGCCGAGAATGTCTCTCGTCGCGATCGCCCGGAACCCATATCCGTTATTGTCCTTCAAAATCAGGTATTCCACCGTTCTTTTGGACGCGTCGATCATAAAATCCTGCGCGATCCCGTTCTCAAGCCCTTCCTTGATGCCCATTACTTTAAGTCCCAGCGTTTCTGACGATTTTTTCATTTTTTATTCTCCCATCTATCTCTTTTCTATAAATAATATGTTCCTTTTATTTATCTTTTTTACTCGTTCCCTCAAGGATCGTACCCTTGATCTCGTGGAACGTATCGTGCGCTATCTTCTCACTCTTGACGATCTCGCCGTCCTTCAAATAGTTGCGGTAAACGTCCACCTCATATCCCTTGCGGCCGGTGATCTTTGTCTGTCGCTCTCCCGCAGGCAGCTCATCCGTATAAATAATTTCCGGCTTCGGCACGTCGATCTCTTTTAAGATATCGGTTTCCAGCTCGATATCATATTCGCTCGGCTGGCCATAAATTTCCACGACGACCGACTGCTTATAGAGGTACGCGCCCAGATACATGGGATATTCGCTCGTATTTTTCAGTTTGAGGTCTTTATCATCCCAGTTGAGCGTCGCGTCCAGCCCCACCGGCAAATAAGCCGACGGCCACGAATGATGCACGCGTTCCACGATCTCCATATCCGCAAGAAGCGCCGCATTGTACAGCGTTCCTGCCAGCTGGCAGATGCCGCCGCCCAGTTCGTCCGTCAATTTTTTACCGTCCGTGATCGCCGGCGCAGGCTTGAACCCTTTGTCCGCCGTTCTCTCTC
>NZ_JAYFPU010000365.1:0-4999 GCF_034927525.1 Christensenella sp. | reverse complement strand
CTAAATTATCGATGTTGCTGCCGCGCTCCAGCTCAAACAAGATCATGCAATACAAATGCCAGTTAAAGTCCACGTTCATCAGCCTCTGGATGGTTGTGCCCACTGTGTCCACAAACGGGTCGCCTGTGCTAAAGCCGCGCTCCAGCTCCAGCGATTCGCGGAAATTCATCTCCTCGCCCGTCATGTTGCTGGTGATATAGAAGATATCCGTCAATATCCGTCCATAATCTTCCATCTGCGCCGCGTTGTTTACAATAAAAAGATAATCGATGATGCTGTCGCAGCTTTCCTTGAACTGCACCACAAACCCCAGATCGTTTTTCATCTTGCGCGCGATCGTGTCATGCACCAGCTTAGAAACAATGTTTTCGATCGTTTCCTTGCGGTAATGCAGCTTAGAGCTGTTGTCGCGTTTGTATCTCTTATAGAGATCATGCAGCTGATGATCGACAAGATTCAGGTTTTCCTTGATCGAAACAAGGTTTTCGATCACTTGCTGCTCCACCATAAAGTACGAAGGATTCTTATAAATGATCTTGTGCTCGATCTCGCCCCAGAACATATTGATCATCGACTTGATCTGTATCTCAAAATTCACGCGGATCTCGTCTTCTTCGCCCTTGTTGTCCTCATAGCGCGCGTCGATCTTATAGATATCAAATCCGTTCTTCTGCTTCGAGGGCTGCTTCTCATTGAGCTTAAAGCGCATCTTCGGAAATTTCGAGTTATAAAAAAAGATCTGGTCGTCCGTCTTATTGAACATCTTGAGCATCAGCTGATACACATACTGCTCGTCTTCGTTGAATTTGCATTCGATGCGTATGCCGATGATGTCCTGAATATTGGCGACAACCTCCTCTTTTGAGGTATGCATCCTGTAGTAGCTGTTACGAATCAGCTTCTCCCGCACGCTGTCCGTCTCCTTGACGCGGTACGAGATGTTGAGCGTATACTCCGAATTCTTGACGATCACGTCCTCCAGCATATGCTTCAGATCGTGCGCAATATTCTTGTATCGATACTGGACTGTTTCGTAATAGCCGACCACTTCGTCCACGTACTTAAAAATATCCATTCCCATTTTTCCCTTTACTTTTGTGTCATGTCCTTATTTTTTGATCCTCGTCAGGCAATCCTTTAGCAGCGTCACCTCAAAGCCGTTGTGCATCAGCCACACCACAGCGTCGGAAAGCGCAGTCCCCACCTCGCCCGACACGACGACACGCCCCACCATATCGCGCTTCAAACAATCCGTCAGATTGCCAAACGTCTCGTTCACCGCTTCTTTGTCCTTCACACAAAACATATTATAGTGCGCGATGGGTGTGTTGACCGTCTTGATGATCTCATCATAAAACGCCTGTTCCGGCGCATATTCACCGATATACAGCACGATCTGCTCCGGATGTGCGTTGATGTCCGCGATCGTTGTCCGCAATATGCGTTCATCGCTGATCTGCCCGACATGGATGTGCACTGTCGGTTTTTTCACATAGTATTCGTCCTTTAAGGAAGCAGGCAGTGCACGCTTATGCGCCGACCGGTCATATATCCCCTCCAGCTTTTCGCGCACATCATCCGCGATTTTGTACCCCTTGAGATACGCGCAGATATCGTCATAGCGAATGCCCAGTTCTTCCTCGTCCGTCGCCGAAATGCCCAGTCCCGCGGCCGGCTGCTTCTTAAGCACCGCCTCCGGCACACCGAACATTTTTGACATCTCATAGATATCGTCCTTCACCAGCTCCTGTATCGGGTTTATGTCGCTCCCGCCGTCGCCGTATTTGGTATAGAACCCGGTGATCGATTCCGTCGCATGGTCTGTCCCCGCAACAAGCATCCCCTTGCTAAGCGCATACTGGTACATCATCCGAAGCCTTGGCTGCAAATTCCCCAGCGTATACACGTCGCCTGAAAAACCTGTCGCGCCCTTCAGGTCACTCACCGCCCCGGCGTAACCGCCCGCGATCGATACACTGTCGCATACCGTCTGCGGATTTATCTCCACGATCCGCTTCGCGCAGGCGTGCGCGTCGCCGATGTCGGATTGCTGCCCGTTGGGAAGCAGCACAAGATGCAGCTTCCGGTTCGTATTCCCACACGCCACAGCGCACAGCGCCCCAACAAGGAAGCTGTCCACGCCGCCCGACATGCCAAGCACGATGCCCTTTGCGCCCGACCATTCAAGATAGTGCTCCACAAAAGCGATGCTCTGCTTTTTCTTTTTTTCGATATATTCTTCGCTCGTCTGTGTATCCCGCTTAAAATCCGGGGATATATCGTTTAGGATCAGCCTCTGCTTCATCTGTTTACCGCCTTGTATGTTTGTGCCATTTCCACGATCTCGCGCTGTACCGCCTCTTTTAGTTCGGACGGCGAAAGAACCTCCGCCTGTGCCCCGAACGACAAAATCCATGCCTTCAAATCTGGCGTAACCGCGGTCTTTTTATAAAAAATGACCGCTTCCTCTTTTTCTTCCAGCTTATCCGCCTTGTGCGCATGGAACTCTTTTACCAGGCGTGCCGCTTCTCCTGCAAAGCGCACCTCGACTTCCTTTAGCTCTGCGCCCGCAAGCTTGTCAAAACGCGTCTTTTGATATTCCTCATAAAACCTCTTGGGTACGCTGAACGCGTCCGTCAATAGTTTCGCTTCCTCCATACGCGACAGCCGCAGGTCGCGTACCGCCCCCCGCAGATGGCAATGACCGATCGTGTGCCAACAGCCTTCTCGCACCTCCAGCACATACGGATCGAATTTGCGCGTCTGTGTCTCGCCTGTCGAAAACGAGCTGTATACGATCTGCAAGCTGCGGGATTCCTGCACCGCTGTCTGCACAGCCTCTAAAATATCCTCGTCCGTTTCCTCGCTCGCCGCGGAAGCGGGCACGATCTTGATCATTTTTTCTACGTTTTCCATCGCGCTTCTCGAAAGCTCAGGCATCTTAGCGAGTATCTTGTCTAAAATTTTCAATCCGTTTTTTGCGATATCAAGCGTCGTGTAAGATTCCAGCACCTCGCGTGTAAAGTATAGCGAAAGCACCTCCGCAATCGAAAAATCCATTTCCGAAAGCGCATACTTGTCCGCTTTATAAACCGTTTTGCCGCCCACATCTTCTTCATACACAAAAAAATTCTGCGAGATATAATCCATATCCCGCACCACCATACGCCGCGTCGCGTCGATGTCTGCCATACGTTTCAGCGAATCGATGATCTCGCCTATCGTATAACCGCTCTTTTTTTGTGCAAGCAGCGACAAAATAAACAATTGCCGCTCTGTACTGGTGGTTTTATCACTCATGTGTTCTGGCCTGCTTCCTTTCGGTATGCTTGTCGATCAGGTATTCGTTCATCTCCGCGTCGGTGTTGAGCCGCATGGTATAAAACGCCATTTCCGCAACATACTCGAGCGCCGCCGCGTTGTCCACCGTCTGCGGGATGTCCTTGCCCCACACAAACGGCCCGTGGTTCTTGACGAGCACCGCAGGCGTGGTCATTGGGTTTTTCACGGCGAAAGCGTCCACGATGACCTTACCTGTGTTCTTCTCATAATCCCGTGTGATCTCGTCCGGCTCCATCGTACGCGTGACCGGGATGTCATGCTTAAAATAATCCGTATGCGTCGTACCGAGGTTAGGGATGCTCTTTCCCGCCTGCGCAAACACGGTCGCCCATTTGGAATGCGTGTGCGCAACACTGCGCACCTCCTTGAAGGCCTTGTATATCTCAAGATGCGTAAACAAGTCGGAAGAAGGCGTATGCGCCCCCTCGATGATCTTCCCTTCGATATCGCACACGATCATATCGTCCGGTTTGATCTTGGAATACGGGATGCGGCTTGGTTTGATGACGATATACCCCGTGTGGTCGTCCATCGCCGAAATATTGCCCCACCGCAGCATCACAAGGCCATATTTCTCAAGCTCCATGTTCGCCTTGTATACCTCGATCTTAATTCCCTCAAGCATGTTTGCCCTACCTCAACTTATGTTCATTTTACTCGGCGGAACAGTTCCCCGCCCTTCTTTTCCTATTTTACATCCTGCCTGCTGTTTTCACAAGTATTGCGTTGATTTTTCCATAAGAATCATATATCATTATATTAGCATGCTAAAATGCGTGACTAGATGATATTTTGGAGGTGGCCTCATTTTGAAATCACAGAACAAATTCCTGCCGCTTTTTTCCGGCGCGATCATCCAGCTTTGTATCGGTATCATTTATATCTGGAGCATCTTCCAGCCGTCGGTCATGGAATATTATTCCTGGAGCGCCGCAGACGCTTCGCTCACATTTTCCATCATGCTCGCCACCTTTGTTCTTGGCATCGTTTTAGGCGGACGTTTAAACGATAAAAAAGGTCCGCGACCCGTCGTCTTTTTAGGCGGCGCGATGTTTGTCGCCGGCATTCTGCTTTCCTCGTTCGTACCACAGAACATGCCGTGGCTGATCTATGTCTGCTACGGCGGCATGGCGGGCTTTGGCGTAGGCGCTGCCTACACGTCCACCATCTCATGTGCACAAAAATGGTTTCTCGATAAGAAGGGCTTTGCAACGGGCATCATCGTGTGCACGTTCGGCGCTTCCACCGTTGTGTTCACGCCCATCGTCAATACGCTGCTCAAAGCAGTAGGCGTATCGCAGACTTTCCTGATCCTTGCCCTTATTTTTGCTGTGATCATCCTGATCTTCGGCTGGTTCGTCAAAAATCCGTCCAAGGAATATATGGATGCGTTCAACGTTTCTGTGCCCGACCTTTCCACACAGAAACAATTCACACCGCTCGAAATGGTCAAAACGAAATACTATTATTTCATTTTCCTTGCCATGATGCTCATCACGCCCGCGTATTTCATCATCAACCCACTGCTCAAATCGCTCGGGGAGCTGCGCAACCTGAGTGAGGCGGCGGCGCTCGCAGGCGTCATGGTCACGGGTATCGCATCGGCCGCGGGCCGCTTGCTGGCTCCGTGGATGTCCGACAAGATCGGGCGCAGAAA
>NZ_JAYFPU010000216.1:0-4835 GCF_034927525.1 Christensenella sp. | reverse complement strand
GTGACGACATACATCAGCACGGAATAAGCCGCGACTGCGACCGTAACGCCGTACGTAAGGCACTGCAGGTTTGCAAGGATAATGACGATGGATGGGGCAAAGGTCATGCCGAAGGGCGACAGGCCGATCTTCAAGAGCTTGCTGACTGTCTTTTTTTCCGGTTTCAGCATGCCGAGCGGGATACGGTTTTCTTTTTTGCGGTACAGCAAGAGAAATCCGACCGCTGCTACAAGCGCCTGCGCGATCACAGTGGCAATCGCCGCGCCGCGGATACCCCAACCGAGCACCATGACGAACACGGCGTCAAGAATGATATTGGTAATAAGCCCGCTGACCATAGCCGCCATAGCCTGAATGGTCTTTCCTTTGTTGCGCAGCAGCGGCGCGATACCCGTGCCGAGAATCTGGAAAACGCTGCCGGCGGCAACGATCTGTGCGTATTCTCCGGCAGTCGCGAGAAGCTCGCCGCGCGCACCCAGAAGCTCGAGGATCGGTACATAAAGCAATGAAAATAATACGGTCATCAGGGCGGACGCAATAAGCAGTACAAAAAAGGTGTTTCCAAACGCCCGCTGCGAACCGGGGATATCCTTTTTGCCGTAGCGCGTGGACATGACAACAGAACCGCCTACACCGATCCCTGTACCGGTGGCAAGCAGGAATGATGCGATAGGCCATGCGATGCTGATGGCCGCAAGCCCGATATCTCCGACGGCCTGACCGACGAAGAAACCGTCGACGATCGCGTAAAAGCCACTGAGAAACATCGTGAGCATTGAGGGAAGGATATACTTCCAAAACTGTTTTTCGTTGGGCGCTGACATAGTGACCTCCTGAAAATTTAGTACAATATTGTACGATTAAGTCCAACGTTGTACATTTTAGCAGAAGGAAATTTGTTTGTCAACTAAAAAAAGGCCTCCTTGCGGAAGCCTTTTGCTTTGCTATTTTCCGTTTGTGATGAGCGTTGGGGAGGGGGAGGCGTTGTACACAGTCGTGCATGCTTGCACGGAATGCGTGAGCCATACGTTACCGCCAATCACACAGCCTTCGCCAATGACTGTGTCGCCGCCGAGGATGGTCGCCCCTGAATAGATGACGACATTATCGCGGATATCGGGATGGCGCTTGACACCCTTGACGGGATGACCGTTTTCATCCAGCTCAAAGCTTTTCGCGCCCAGCGTCACGCCCTGGTATATCTTGACATGCTTGCCGATGGTGCATGTTTCGCCGATGACAACGCCCGTGCCGTGGTCGATGAAAAAATGTTCGCCGACGGTTGCGCCAGGGTGGATATCGATCCCTGTTTTGTTGTGCGCCTGCTCCGTCATGATGCGCGGCAGCAGGGGAATATCCATCGTATAAAAGATATGGGCGAGCCGGTAGATGCTGACTGCCTCGAAGCCGGGATAGGCCAGCAAAATCTCTTCATGCGACCTTGCCGCCGGATCGCCGCAGTAGGCGGCTTCGATATCCGTATTCAAAAGCCGGGCAACGTGGGGCAGCTGCTCCATAAAACGCACGGTGATCTTCTGCGCGGTCTCTTTGCACTTGTTGCAATCTGCGCGGTGGCGCTGTTCTAACTGGCACTGGTTTACCAACACCTCTGCCACCATGCAGTCGAGCAATACGGCGGCCTCGCGCAGACGGCGCGTGACCGTAGCCTCCAGCTCGATCTCTTTGGTGGTGCTACTGTCATAAATATTGGGATACATGGCGCTTCTTACAAGGTCGATAAACGTCGCGACCTTACGTTTCATGCCGAAACCGCTGATCGTGTCTCCGGTGATATTGGGCTTATTGATCGCCATGATCTCGCGTGCGAGACCAGGCGCGCCGTTGTCTTTCCATTCCTGCAGCATAGATACTCCTGTGGTGTATTCCCGTGGTAAAAAACGGGATTCAATTTGTATAAAAACGTGTACAATAAGTATAAGTTACTATATAATGATAGTCAAACATTGTTTTGAATATGCAAGGAAAGGGGAAATGCAATATGCCTATTAACATCAGTAGCAAACTACCGGCAGCGAAAACTCTGGCGCAGGAGGGCATATTTACAATGCCCCTGGAACGCGCGGCGCGTCAGGACATCCGTCCGCTGCGGATCGTTATCCTGAACATCATGCCGACAAAGGAGCAGACGGAGACACAACTCATGCGTCTTTTGGCGAATTCGCCTTTGCAGGTGGAGGTCGTACTGCTGCATCCGGCGACACACATTTCCAAAAACACATCCATCGAACATCTGAACGCTTTTTATAAGACGTTTGACGATATCAAGGATGAAAAGTATGACGGACTGATCATTACCGGTGCGCCTGTGGAACAGATTCCCTTTGAGGAAGTGACCTATTGGCAGGAAATGACGCAGATCATGGAGTGGGGCAAAAAGAACGTTTATTCCACGATGTATATTTGCTGGGCGGCGCAAGCGGGTCTTTATTATCATTACGGGATCGACAAACATCCGTGCGAGCAAAAGCTTTCGGGCATCTACCTGCACAAGAGGACGCCTAACAACTGGCCTTTGCTGCGCGGCTTTGACGATGAATTCTGGGCGCCGCATTCGCGGCATACGTATGTCAAAAAGTCTGATATACAGGAAAATCCGTCGCTTGAGATATTATGTGAATTTGAAGAGAACGGGGTCTACCTCGTTTCGGCTAAGCGCGGAAGACAGATTTTTGTTACGGGACATCCGGAATATGATGCGAATACGCTGAAGACAGAATATGTGCGGGACATCGCGCGCGGCATGGATGTTCCCGTGCCGGCGCACTATTTTCCGGGCAATGACCCAAGCAAGCCGCCTGTCGTACGCTGGCGGGGTCATGCGAACCTGCTTTTTAATAACTGGCTCAACTATTATGTATATCAGGAAACGCCTTATGACGTAAAATCTATCAAGAATGAGGAATAGTGATATGAGATTAGCAGAGAAACTGACAGACCTGATCGGTGAAACACCGCTTTTGCAACTGAATAACATCAATCCGGCCATCTGGGCAAAGCTGGAATATTTTAATCCGCAGGGAAGCGTGAAGGATCGTCCGGCTTATTACATGATGAAGGATGGGATTGATCAGGGGCTGATCGGCGAGCACACGGTGATCGTGGAATCGACGAGCGGAAACACGGGCATTGCGCTCGCGTATATTTGCACCTGCCTTGGCCTGCGCCTTGTGCTGACGATGCCCGAATCTATGAGCATCGAGCGCAGGAGGCTGTTGTCTGCCCTTGGCGCGGAGCTTGTTTTGACACCTGCCGCAGAAGGCATGCGCGGCGCGATCGGACGGGCGAAGGAAATATGTGAGCAAAGAAAAGGCTATATGCCCAACCAGTTTGAGAGCCCGGCAAACGTACTGGCGCACAAAGAAACAACAGCGAAGGAAATTCTGCACGATATGGTGGGCGACGTTGATATTTTTGTGGCGGGCGTGGGCACAGGCGGCACAATAACAGGCTGCGGGGAAGTGCTTAAGGCAAACCGGCAGGAAACAAAGATCATTGCCGTGGAGCCTGCGGAAAGCCCGGTGCTTTCGGGCGGCAAGCCGTCTCCGCATAAGATACAGGGGATTGGCGCGGGCTTTATACCCAAGATTTTGAACAGGGATATCATCGACGAGGTGATTGGTGTTTACACGGATGAAGCATACGAGGCGGCAAGGATGCTTTCACACAAAGAAGGCGTGCTGTGCGGCGTATCGTCCGGCGCGGCGTTGTTCGCGGCGAAAAAAATTGCCGAACGTCCGGAAAACAACGGCAAAAAGATCGTTGTTATTTTGCCTGACACCGGAGAACGGTATCTTTCGACCGCATTATTTGAATAAATTCCTACCTATTATATATAGTAAAACAAACGCCCGTCTCGTTAAACGGGCGTTTGTTTCTTTTTTTTAACGTTTTCCGTAGGTGAGAGTCGTCTCAAACATGGCTTCTATATTTTCTGTTTTTGCGTCGTCGATCATAGTGCCGCTGTCCATGATGTAGCCGCCGCCCGGCGCACAAGTGTCGATCAGCCATTTGCAGTAGTCGACGACCTCCTGTTTGCTGCCGTAGCTCAGTGTTACGGCGGGCACATTGCCCATGATGCACGAATGACCGCCCAGCATTTTTTTGGCCTGCGCCATATCCGTATACTCGAACGAGAAAATGGCTTTGCCGGGGGTGATCTCTTTCAAATACTCCAGACGGGAATTGTAAGCCCCCTCCACATAAACGACGGGCGTAAGTCCCGCGTCGGCCACGGCGTTGATACACTTGCGAAGCGACGGCCAATAGAACGTTTTGAATTGCTCGTCAGACATGAATTCGTCCACACCCTTGTGCAGCCAGTACCACACGAATGGCGTTTCTTTTCCGCTGCAACTTTTGATGGTGTCTGCGATCGCAAAGTCGGTGACCACGTCGATGAGCTCCAGAAGCTCCTGCGGATGGTCGAACATATCCATCAGGATGGGCACCGTGCCGCGAATGGAGTCGCCGATCATATCGAAGGGCGCATAGGCAAAGCCAGCATAGATGAGGGGGATGCCGAAGTGGTTTTTGAGTTTTTGACCGTATTCGCCAAGGTAAGCAAACCACTCATTCAATATTTTGCCCGTCTCTACCATTGCCTCCAGCGTGCTGATGACCTCCGGGTCGGCAAAATTGAGCAGCGTGCCGATGTGACCGAACCACATGGCGTTGCGGAAATCAAGCTTGGCAAGGCCGGGGAAGTTCGCGAAGCTGCGCGGCATCCATTTGTTCATCATAAACTTGGTCATGTCACGGATCGCCTCGGGATATTCGTCTGCGGTCATATATTCGCCTTCCGCGTATTGGTACAT
>NZ_JAYFPU010000347.1:0-1661 GCF_034927525.1 Christensenella sp. | reverse complement strand
AGCAAGGAAGAAAAAACAGACCTGAAATACCTCAGAACATACACCAAACGCTATATACACCACGCTAAAGAGCGCATCGATAAGAAGAGCGATGACCGGCTAAAGGTGAAAGTCAAAAACTATGTGCCAAAGCTGGAACCGGTCCGGAAGTACGGGACCCCAGTCTTTAATCTGGCCCAGGATGATTTTTATGATCTGGTAGAGGAAGTAATGGCTATAAAATGCTGTGACTGCCCAGGGGTTCCGGGTTGCCGGACCAGAGAGGTGTTACAAGATAATTTTATCCCGATTTTAACCGTGACGGATGAGTCAAACCCTTGTGAGTATATGTACAAATTTACCGATTTAAAGGAGATTGCAGATGAGTGCAAGAAAATGTGAAGATATTGATTTAAAACTAGAATTAGCATCCGGCATCCTGAACTCAGTGATTAACAATCACGAAGTTTTGAAGGCTTACGATGCGGAATTGACCAAGGTTAAAAATGACCCGAATCCATCAAATACGAGAGTTAACGAATTTGTGGCAATGAAAAACCTAAAGCTTGATCGACTCCCGACGATCACCATCATGAAAAATAAAATCAGAATCCTTCGGCGAGAGCTGCTGGAACTGTCTTCACTGATCGATGGCGACTGAAAAGCAGTTTGAGCTTAAAGTGAGACGGTTTTTAGAATCCAACGGATGTTGGGTGCTCAAAACATGGGGTGGTGGAGTGCAACGATCGGGAGTACCGGATTTGCTGGTCTGCTGCAATGGATTGTTTTTAGGGGTGGAACTTAAAGCCGAAAACGGAAAGCCTACACCCCTCCAGCTTTGGAACATTGACAAAATTAAAGATGCCGGGGGCATTGGGATGGTGCTTTACCCTAATGGCTACGAGAGCTTTAAAAAATTAATTATGGAGAGTTTGGATGATAACACGAAAAAAGAAAATTGAAATTGCAATTCGTGATTTAAACAATCTGAAGAAGAAAGAACCGTTTTTATCAGAGTCGCTTGATTTGGCAATCGATGCCCTGGAGAAAGAAATTCCGGAATCTAAAGAGTTTGAAGGTTTTACCTATGTGTGTGGAAGGTGTGGAGAAGTCAACCTTCTATCTCTACCGAACGATAAGTGCTGCGTTTCCTGTGGCCAAAGGTTGGTGGAATAGATGCAGTTTAGTCATTCCAGGGTGGACCTGTTCACCCAATGTAAATATCGATATAAATTACGGTATATCGATAAGCTTAAAACGCTGCCGGATGATAACCCATCCAATGCGCTGTTTTTAGGGACGGCCCTCCACACAGGGCTGGAAAAAGGCGTTGATGCGGCGATTGCTGAGTATTATGGCAATTACCCCATCATCACCGATGCACACATTAATGAGGCCATTAAACTGGCTGAGATGATCCCACGGACCAAGGCATTATTGCCCCCGGGCGGGGTGTTTGAGCAATCTATTATGACCTCTGATTTTATCGGTTATATGGATTACCTGGTCCAGGTGGATGAGGTGAAGGTTCGGCGGCGGATGGTGCCAGTGTATGACCTGTACGACTTCAAATACTCCAATAGTGATGACCGATATAAAGAATCCGGTCAACTCACAGAGTATAAACATTTTTATGAGAGTCAGACCGGGCGAAAAATCCGAAATCTGTACTATGTCATGGT
>NZ_JAYFPU010000323.1:0-1785 GCF_034927525.1 Christensenella sp. | reverse complement strand
CACCCGAATACGAGCCATAAGCTCCATGGCAGAGAAAGGTTTGGTGAGGTAATCATCGGCCCCCGCCTCCAGGGCATCCACCTTCTCCCGGTCCTGATCCCTGGCGGATACCACGATGATTGGAACCGCTGACCACTCCCGCACCCGTTTTAGAATCTCCATACCATCCATATCCGGCAGTCCCAAATCCAGCAGCATTAAATCGATGGGACCGCCAAGCATTTTAGAGAGGGCATCCTCTCCGGTGCCGGCTGTCAAATAGCCATACCCCTCTTCCTTAAGGGCATAGCCAATAAAATGACGAATTTGGGGATCATCCTCAACGATGAGGATCGTTTCTTCTTTATAAGCATTCATTCTGTTTCTCCTCTACAGGCAGGGTGATGGTAAATACAGCACCACCCCCTGGGCTGTTTGCTGCGGTGATGGTCCCACCATGGGCCTCAACAATGGCTTGGCAAATGGGCAGGCCCAGACCGATGCCTTTTTGAGAATCGCTGTTTCCCGCTGCCTTTGTGTAGAACATTTCAAAGAGGTGAGGCAGATCCTCCGGGGCAATCCCCTCCCCACGATCTGCCACCGTAAAAATCGCTTTATCCCCACTGCGCCTTAACGTAACCGTAATAGGCTGATCAGGGGGTGTATGTTTGACGGCATTGCCCAAAAGGTTTAAAAGCACCTGCTCCATCAGCCGGGCATCCATGGGCACAAAAAGAATCTCTTCGGGCATTTCCGTCTGGATAATGTGGTCCGGTGCCCGGGCTGCCGCCAAAACCACGGCACTTCCAATGATTTCCTCCGCCACCTCCGGGGTTCGGATCAAGGTAGCGCCGTCATCCTGGAGCCGGGTCAGGCTCAGTACATTTTCCACCATCTCCTGGAGCCAGTTGGCGTCCTGATGGATTCCCTCTGCCATGGCATAACGGGGATCTGTCCTTTCGGTCATTTGCAAAATCATTTCTGAGGTTCCTTTAATCCCCGTCAGAGGGGTACGCAGATCATGGGAGATGGATCGCAGCAGCTGATTCCGATAATGCTCGCGCTTCGCCTCGGCCTCCACCTGGACACTCTCCTGGAGCCGGACATTCATGGCCGATATGATAATTGCTGTTGCCGTCATAATAAAAAAGGTAATCCAGTAGGTGGGATCATCCACCGAAAAGGAATGGAAGGGACTGGTAAAAAAATAGTTAAATGCTGCGGTTGCCAAGACGGCAGCAATAATGCCCCAGAGATACCCCGGAGTCAATCGGGAGATGAGGATAACCGACAAAATGTAAACAACCACCATATTCGTTTCAGAAACATCCATCCTCCGCAACCAAAATCCCAAAGCGGTGGCGATCACTAAACCCAGAATAATAATCAGGAACGCCCGAATTTTCTGATGATGTCCCTGGTTTTCTTTAATCACCATGATGCTATTCCTTTCTCTTTATTTTCCTCTATTTTATCAAAAAAATATCTCAATCGATTAAAAATCTATACCTCTCCTTTGAAATTCTTCTTTTTCTTAAAGATTAAATCCATTTGAAGGTGCTATAATAGCTTCAATTCAGTAAGTTCTTCTTAAATTCTAAGGAAATCGGGTGGATGCGATGCCTCTTTTAAATGAAAAGCCTAAGTCATTACTCTTTAAGTTTATCACTGCTTCATTAATTGGCGCCCTGATGATTTCGCTTTACAGCTTTATCGATATTATTTTTATTTCTATAATTGAAGGTTCCATTGCAGGGATCATCCTCAGCCGGACAATCCCACTTTGGATGATTATCAACGGCTTTG
>NZ_JAYFPU010000199.1:0-3079 GCF_034927525.1 Christensenella sp. | reverse complement strand
TTCAAAACGGTCATATTCTTTCATTGTTTGATAGTCTAAATCCTTACGGTCAACTACAAACAGCACCTTATCTATGTATGACAGCTGAGAGGCAAGTCTGGCAGTCTTAAATGACGTTAGCGTTTTACCAGAGCCTGTTGTGTGCCAGATGTATCCGCCACCTGCCACGCTGCCGTATTTTTTATAGTTGTTGGCAATCTCAATACGATTCAAGATGCGCTCGGTTGCCGTGATCTGGTACGGGCGCATAACCATAAGCATATTTTCTGATGTAAAAATACAATACTTGGTCAGCACATTCAGCAAAGAATGCTTTGCAAAGAAAGTCTTTGTGAAGTCAATCAAATCCGTGATAACACGGTTGTTAGCATCTGCCCAAAAGCAGGTAAATTCAAAGCTGTTGCTTGTTTTTCCCTTTTTCGTCTTGCCAGAAACCGCATCCTTGATAGCATTAAAGCGAGTGCTATTGGAGTAGTATTTCGTATTTGTTCCATTGGAGATAACGAAAATCTGCACATATTCAAACAGTCCGCAACCTGCCCAAAAAGAATCCCGCTGATAACGGTTTATCTGATTGAATGCCTCACGAATAGGAACCCCTCTGCGTTTCAGTTCAATATGAACCAAGGGCAGACCATTTACCAGTACCGTCACATCGTAGCGATTATCGTATTTTGCACCGTCCTCTTTACCAAGCACATGGCCCAGGCCACCCTCTCTGCCGCTTGTAGCGGCATTCACCTTGTACTGGTTGATAACCTGCAAACTGTTATTATGGATATTTTTCTTATCCATGAGTGTGATGTTCTTCGTAGAGCCATCATCCCGTTTCAGTACTTGGACAAAGTCCTCCTGTATCTTGCGGGTCTTTTCCACGATATGCTCGTTGGGGTTCGCAACACAATCCGCAAAAAACTGTTGCCACTCTGTATCGGAGAATTGATAGTGGTTCAGAGTCTCCAAGCGGTTGCGGAGGTTGCTGATTAAATCCTTCTCTGTATGGATTTGCAGATATTCATAGCCCTGCTCACAGAGCAGACGAATAAATTCCTGCTCCAGAGCAGCCTCGCTCTGGTAGCTGTCCGAACGTGCCTTCACAGGCTCATATTCTGTAACTACGGTATTTTCTGTTGTCTGTGCGACAATGTTAAAATAAGGCACGGTGGCTTCACCTTCTTTCTCTTTTATAGTTCCTTGAATGACAGTAATCTGTCACGATAGTATTCGTATTGTTTTTGACGGGCTTCGATTTCGGCTGGAAGACCTGTGGTGAGGTCATTACAGAGTGTGTCAAAGCGGTCAAGAATAGATACTATACGTTCTTGTTCATTAATTGATGGAATAACTATTGGAAAATCTGTAAATTCTTCTTTTGTTATCGTTTTTATAGTACTTCCTCTAGCTGTTTTTTCCTTAATCGAAAATATTCTCTGTAGTTGATATACAAAATACTTAAACACCAACTCACCTGATAAATCCTGAAAAATCGCCACTGTTCTATCGATATACGCATCATATTGTGTTACTGCAATTCTTCCAATGCTTCCTTGTAAACTTATCACAATAGACCCTTTTGGCGCAAAGACACTCTTTGGTTGAGCAACCACTGATATTTTTCTTTTTGTATTATCAACCAATCGCATATCCTCACCAATATCTGCAACCTGTACAAACGGCATTGCTCCTTCTCCATCATACCATTCAGCATTTCCATATGGTTGTGGAAATGAACCTCGCCTAAACCTCGAAAGTTCTCCAATTGTTTTTATTTTAATGTTATTACTTCCATCTGATAACAACTCGTCCCTATAGTATTCATACTGTTTCTTTCTCGCTGTAAGCTCTGCTGTAAGCTCTGCTGTAAGCTCTGCTGTAAGCTCCGTGAAATTGTCCAGTATACGGACAATTTCACTCTGCACCCCCAATGGTGGTACAGGAATTTTGATTTTGTTCAATACCTTTTGCGTTAAACTCGGTACACCACCAGCCGTATTATATTGCTCCAAATGTTCTCGTAATAGACAATGATAAACATATCGTGGTAGCGCATAATCCAAATTAATCACAGTGTAAAAAATTGTATCAACATTCCAGAATGGAGTGTCTACATAGTATAACTTGTCGATAGAGCCCTTTCTTGGTATTAATACCGAAGGCTTATCATATGCAGCCCTATCAATATACGTCATAACTCCACCGGAGCCATAAACGGGAATATCTCCTGTGCCAAAGCTTTTATAATCGCTGCCGTTTTTAATTGTAAGGATTTCACTGAGTTCCTTGTATTCGACCCCATCCGGGCATAACTCTGCAACCAATTCCTCTAACTTGCTCATACGCCCACCTCGATTTCTTCGATGATGTTTCGGATAGCCTCACGCAGTTCATTCTCACGCATGACGATTTCTTCGATTTCTGCATTCAGCTTTACAATATCAATCTTTTCACGGGTATCCTCTGCCTCAACATAAGTAGAAACGGAAAGATTGTAATCTGCCCCTGTAATTTCATCATAATCAGCAACGTGGGAGAAGTGTGCCACTTCTTCACGCTTTGAGAACACATCTACAATTCGGTCAATATTTTCAGGTGTTAGTTTATTGTTGTTTGTGACCTTGATGCACTCGTTAGACGCATCAATAAACAAGGTCTTGTTGTTGTTCTTATTCTTCTTCATTACCATAATGCAAGTGGCAATGGATGTACCGAAGAATAGATTGCTTGGTAACTGAATGATGCAATCTACATAGTTATTGTCTACCAGATATTTACGGATTTTCTGTTCCGCACCGCCACGATACATAATACCCGGAAAGCATACGATAGCAGCAGTACCATTGGATGCCAGCCATGAAAGACTGTGCATAATAAATGCCATATCTGCCTTGCTCTTAGGTGCCAGAACACCGGCGGGAGAAAATCGAGGGTCATTGATTAACAGTGGATTTTCGTCACCCGCCCATTTAATAGAGTAGGGAGGATTAGACACGATAAGTTCAAATGGTTCATCATCCCAGTGCTGTGGGCTGATAAGCGTATCCTCACAGGCTACATTGAATTTATCAAACCCCACATCGTG
>NZ_JAYFPU010000035.1:0-2571 GCF_034927525.1 Christensenella sp. | reverse complement strand
CGGCATCCAGATTATGAAGGACTTCATGGCCTCCGGTTCTTTCGCTCGTGGCAAAGAAGAAAAGAACGCCAATGCTTCAATGGTTTTTGTCGGCAATATCAATCAGAGTGTGGAGGTGCTGTTAAAGACCTCGCACCTGTTCGACCCGTTCCCCGAAGCAATGGCCTACGACAGCGCGTTCTTTGACCGTATGCACTACTATCTACCGGGGTGGGAAATCCCAAAGATGCGCCCGGAACTTATCACAAAAGAATATGGCTTCATTACTGATTATCTGGCGGAATTCTTCCGCGAGATGCGCAAACGCTCATTCAGCGATGCCATTGGTCGATATTTCCGACTGGGCAATAACCTGAACCAGCGCGATGTTATTGCAGTGCGCAAGACGGTTTCGGGGCTGATTAAGCTCGTTTATCCAAATGGAAACTTAACGAAAGAAGATGTAAAGGAAATCCTCGAATATGCCCTTGAAGGCCGCCGCCGAGTGAAAGAACAGCTCAAGAAAATCGGCGGCATGGAGTTTTATGACGTTCATTTCTCCTACATTGACAATGACAGCTTTGAGGAGTCCTTTGTTTCGGTACCAGAGCAGGGTGCAGGTAAAATGATACCCGAAGGACACAGCAAGCCGGGGCATCTGTACACCGTAGCACATGGCGACAGTGAGATGATTGGCATTTTCAAGCTCGAAACAGAAATGGTGAATGGCAACGGCAGATTTGAGGTCACAGGTATCGGATCTGCCCGTGATGTGAGGGAAAGCCTGAAAACAGCGCAGAATTACTTTAAGGCAAACAAAAAACTGATTAGTGGTTCAATCCGTGTGGATGACTGCGATTTCCTCATGCATGTCGCTGATTGTCAGGGTATCGGCATGACTGGCGAGCTGGCACTTTGCGGCTTCATCGCGCTATGCAGCTCGGCTCTGCGAAAGCCTATCCAATCGCAGATGGTTGTTCTCGGCAATATGAGTATTGGCGGAACGATTAACAAAGTTGAGGAGCTGGCAAACACACTTCAAGTATGTTTTGATGCCGGTGCAAAAAAAATTCTGCTCCCGATGTCGGCGGCAGTAGATATAGCCACTGTTCCGGCAGAGCTTTTCGCAAAGTTTCAGACATCATTCTATACAAGTCCAGAGGATGCCGTGTATAAAGCGTTGGGGATTGAGTAGAGCAGTATTTAGTTTCTATAGATTGGGGGTAAGCCAGTGGCTAAGTCGAAAAACACATCTCTTGTGGTAAGCGAAGCGAAACCGCATACAATTAAAAAATTCGAGCTTATTGAGAAATATGTAGATGAGTGGGCAAGGAAAATTCTCGGATTCCCTAAATCCAATGGCTTACTATTTATTGATTGCATGTGTAATAGCGGCGTATATACGGATGCCAAAGGTGAAACCGTTTGGGGTACGCCTATTCGTATTGCGATGTTGTTGAATGAAATAATCCAGAACTATCCTGGCAAAAAGGCCGCGCTTATATTCAATGATTTGGAAGTTGCAAAAACACAAGAGTTGCAAAAACAATTAGATGCGTTAGAGCTGAGCAATATAGAGGTCACTGTATCGACAGGCGATGGAAACGCCCTGCTCAAAGCATTTGATTTCAAACACTATTATCAATTCAACACTTTGCTAGTATATGACCCCTACCAAGCAATGATGGACTGGGATGCAATAACACCTTTTCTAAGAACCTGGGGCGAAGTAATTATCAACCATATGGTGTCCGACACAATTCGTGGTGCGGCAGCCGCAGTCAAAGACCAGACCAAACAGAAATATACAGATACATATATGATGGATATTGACGAGATTCTTGCCCTTGGCAACGACAAAAATGAGTTAGAGAAGATTATTACTAAACTCATTACGGAGCGGGCATCGAAGAGTGGAAAACAGGAGTACCTTATTTCTTCATGTCCATTCTTCAATACCAACAATACACTGGTCTATAACTTGATTCATTTCTGCAAAAATATCGAAGGTAAAAAGCTGTTCAAGAAGGTGTCTTGGCAGACTTTCGATGGCAAATCATCAGCGAAAAGGACACATGAGTTAGAGGATCAGATGACACTGGATATGTATATGACATCCGGCTCCGATGCTATGTTCATTGCTGATGATAGCTGTTATTCAATTAAGGACATTGCGAAATACCTCTTTAGCAAGTATTCTGCAAGAGGCACTGTCCCTCTTGAGGAGATATATGGCGATTTAGATTATCACCCGGTATTTCCATCTGATGGCTTCAAGCCTGAAATAAAGAAATCGTTAAAGGACTACGGATACGCTACCTGCACAAGAGACTCAGTTGTTTTTAGTAAGCGTTTATAGTCCGTGCGGTCACTCATTTAGCCGCAAAAGAAGGAGAAAATAGATGGAAAAGATAACACGGAAGACAATGCTCTACAAAACAGGTGTGGAATACGGCGACTATACCATGAACCATGTTTTAGGGTGTTCGCATGGCTGCAAATACCCTTGCTATGCGTTCATGATGAAAAAGCGTTTTGGAAAAGTCACCTCCTATGAGGACTGGATATGCCCCAAACTGGTAAGCAACACAC
>NZ_JAYFPU010000102.1:0-6761 GCF_034927525.1 Christensenella sp. | reverse complement strand
GAAAAAAAGCAATGGATCGCATATTTTTAAGAATTGGACCCGCAATGGAAAAAATGCTGCGGATTGTGAAAAGAAAGACGATGGAAAAGCACTATTTTCACTGTTGCATAGAATGTATTTGTGATACAATAAGTAAGGTATTTTGAATCAGGGTCGCAATTGGGAGGTAACTAATGGGGCTTACATTCGTGGGCGGTGTTCATCCGCTCAAATCTTTGCATGAAGGAAAAAAACTGACGGAAAACCGTGCAATAGAAGATATGCCGGCAGGGGAGATCGTTAAGATCCCTCTTTCCCAGCATATTGGCGCGCCCGCAAAACCGCTCGTAGCAGCGGGACAGCGCGTTCTGATGGGGCAGAAGATCGGCGAGGCGCAGGGCTTTGTGAGCGCGAACATACATGCGAGCGTATCGGGTACGGTAGCTGAGATCGCGCAGATCACCGGGCTCAACGGGAAACCGGTGCAGGCGGTCGTGATAGAAAACGATTTTTTGGACGAGCAGGCGTTTTCGCCTGTGGAGAATATTGACGAACTGACGAAGGAACAGATCATTGAGATCATCAAAGAAGCGGGCAACGTGGGCATGGGCGGCGCGACGTTCCCCACGCACGTAAAGCTTTGTCCGCCGCCGGACAAGAAAGTCAACCTGCTGCTGATAAACGGCGCGGAATGCGAACCGTTTTTGACGGCGGATTACCGTCTGATGACGGAATGCCCCAAGCGCATCATATTCGGCGTCAAGATGCTGATGCGTGCGCTTGATGTGAACAAAGCGATCATCGGGATCGAGGACAACAAGCCGGAGGCGATCGAGAAGATGATGGCGGCATGTGATACGCACGCGATCCGCGTGGTGCCGGTGCCGACAAAATATCCGCAGGGGTCAGAAAAACAGCTGATCAACGCGATCACGGGGCGCGTCGTCCCGGCGGGAGGGCTGCCCATGGACGCAGGCGTTGTGGTGGTGAACATCGCTTCGACAAAAGCAATCGCGGATGCCTTTTATACGGGAGAACCGCTTTTGCGCCGCGTAGTGACGGTAAGCGGCGCGGTAAACAACCCCCAAAACCTGCTGGTGCGCCTCGGCGTGAGCGCGCAGGAGGTACTGGATTATGCCGGTGGATTTTCTTCGGAGCCATTAAAGGTAGTTTCCGGAGGGCCGATGATGGGCCTGCCCGTGCCGGAGATGGACTGCGTGATCACCAAGGGCTTTTCGGGATTGCTTGTGCTGGACAAAACATATACCAAAAAAGAAAAAGAAAGCAACTGCATCAAATGCGGCAAGTGCGCAGAGGTCTGCCCGATGCGCCTGATGCCTATGATGATCTCCGCTTCTGCGATGTTCGAGGATTTCGAAAAAGCGGAACAGTATGACGCGCTCGATTGTATGAGCTGCGGCTGCTGCAGTTTCATTTGCCCCGCCAAAAAGCCCATTGCGCAGAACATCAAATTCGCCAAGGATATGATCACGGTGGAAAAGATGAAGGAACGCGCAAAGCTTGAGGCGCTCGCGCGCGAAGAACGCGAAAAGACAGAGGAATAACTTTGGAAAGAAAGGAAACGTTATGCAACAAGAGTTGATTTTGTCGGGATCACCGCATATCAAGTCGGGGCTCAGCACATCGCGGATCATGCTGGACGTTATTATTGCACTTATCCCCGCGTGCGTTGCCGCCGTATACTTTTTCGGCGTAGGCTGCATCATGACGATCGCGCTATGTATCGGCAGCGCGGTCGGCTGCGAAGCGGCAATCCAGTACTTCACCAGGCGCGCAGTCACGATCAGTGATCTTTCCGCTGTGGTAACAGGGCTTTTACTGGCTCTCAACCTGCCGCCGAATGTGCCGTGGTACATCCCCGTCTGCGGATCGGCGTTTGCAATCATTATCGTAAAACAGTGCTTTGGAGGGCTGGGGCATAACTTTATGAATCCGGCGCTTGCGGCACGTTGCTTTTTGCTTATCTCCTGGCCGGTGGCAATGACGACTTTCGTAGCGCCGTTTGCGGGAGTGGACGCGGTCGCTTCGGCAACACCCCTTGGCGTATTGCACGAAGGAGGTACGACGATCCCGCCGCTGATGGATATGTTTCTGGGAAAGATCGGCGGCAGCATCGGGGAAACGAGCGCGCTGGCGCTCCTCATCGGTGGCATTTATCTGCTTGCGCGCAGGATAATATCGCTGCGCATCCCGCTTGCCTATATGGGCACGGTGGCTCTCATTACGCTCCTTACTGGTCATCCGGAGATGATCTTGTTTGAGTTGTTTGCCGGTGGCCTGATGCTGGGTGCGTTCTTTATGGCGACGGATTATGTGTCGTCCCCGTCTTCGCCAAGGGCGCAGATCATATTCGGGATCGGCTGCGGCGCGATCACGATGATCGTGCGGCTGTGGGGCGGCTACCCCGAGGGCGTTTCGTTCTCGATCCTGTTTATGAACCTTTTGACGCCGCTTCTCGATAAGGTATTAAAGCCGAAACCGTTTGGGGAGGTGCAAAAGGTCAATGAATAAGACAAAAAGCGACAGCATTTTCAACCTCACCATCCGCTTGGTGATCATCACTGTATGCGCAGGGCTCATATTGGGGCTGGTGTACGGCATCACCAAAGGGCCGATCGCGGAGCAGGAGCTCAAAAAAGCGACGGAAGCGCGGCAGGCGGTGCTTCCCGATGCGCAGGAGTTCAAGCAGATCGCGCTTGACGGGATGGACTATGATCAGGACAAGTTTGCGGATATCAATGAAATATATGAAGGCACGTCGAACGGCCAGACGGTAGGCTATACGTTTGCCGTAACGACAAAAGGGTATAAGCCGGGACTGGGGCTTACGATCGGCATGGCGTCCGACGGGAAGATCACGGGCGTTATGATCGGCAGCCACGAAGAAACGCCCGGCCTCGGGGCAAACGCGACAAACCCGTCATTCCTTGACCAGTTTTTAGAAACGGACGGCCCGATCGTCATTGCGAAATCGCCGAGCGGGGCGGAAAACGAAGTACAGGCGCTGACCGGGGCGACGATCACAAGCAAGGGCGTTGCAAACGCGGTCAACTTAGCGCGTGAATTCGCCGGACAGTATCTCGGACTCGGAGAAGGGGCGTGAGCGGTATGGATGGTAAACAGATGAAAGGCGTTTTTGTAAACGGCATCTTAAATGAAAACCCGACGTTCCGTCTGGTGCTCGGTATGTGCCCTACCATCGCTGTCACTACGTCTGTGACAAATGCGCTTGGTATGGGGGCGGCGGTCATTTTCGTGCTGATGTGCTCTAATATGTTGATTTCCCTTTTGCGGAATTTTATTCCGGACAAGGTAAGGATACCCTGTTATGTGGTGGTTATCGCCATGTTTGTAACGGTGGTGCAGATGGTGTTGAAGGCCTTCCTGCCGGCGCTCGACGCGTCGCTCGGGATATTCATCCCGCTGATCGTCGTAAACTGCATCATTCTTGCGCGTGCGGAAGCGTTCGCGGCGAAAAACAGCGTGGTTCCGGCGATGATCGACGGGATCGGCATGGGCGTAGGGTTCACGCTTGCGCTCACACTTATTGCTATGGTGCGCGAGCTTTTGGGCGCGGGCTCCCTGTTCGGTATTTCCGTATTCGGACCGGACTATCCGCCGGCGCTGATGTTCATTTTGGCACCGGGCGGCTTCCTTGTGCTCGGCCTACTGCTTGCGCTTATCAACAAGGTCGTACTGATGCGCGAAAAGAGCAAGCCAAAGCAAAAGACAGAAGAACTTCAGGCAGAGGAGGTGCTTAAGTAATGGACATGTTTATTCGTATCCTGACCATCCTCCTAAGCTCCATTCTGGTCAATAACTTTGTGCTTTCGCGCTTTCTTGGGATTTGCCCGTTTCTGGGAGTATCCAAAAAGGTAGAGACAGCAGTCGGCATGGGCATGGCGGTCACCTTCGTCATGGCGATGGCGTCGCTCATCACGTGGTTGGTGCAATATTATATCCTTGTGCCGCTGGGCGTGGGGTATATGCAGACGATCGCGTTTATTTTGGTCATTGCGGCGCTGGTGCAGCTGGTGGAAATGATCTTGCAGAAAACGAGCCCCGGGCTTTACCAGAGCCTTGGCGTATATCTGCCGCTCATTACGACAAACTGCGCGGTGCTGGGCGTTGCGCTGCTCAATATCACGGAAAACTATAATCTGGTGGAATCGCTTGTGAACGGCGTGGGCGGCGCGCTTGGATTTACGCTTGCCATTGTGCTGTTTGCGGGTATCCGCGAACGCCTGGAGCTGTCGGCGATCCCCAAACCGTTTCGGGGCTTTCCGATCGCTCTCATAACGGCGTCGCTGATGAGCGTAGCGTTCATGGGATTTTCAGGTTTGGTATAATAAAGAGGGAAGAAGAATTATGATAGAACCGATTATTTGGTCGATCATCGTACTGGGGGGGCTTGGCGCGGTGTTTGGTATCATGCTGGGCGTGGCCTCCAAGAAATTTGCCGTAGAAAAGGATGAAACGGCGGTCGCTGTACGCGAGTGCCTGCCGGGCGCGAATTGCGGCGGCTGCGGATATCCGGGCTGTGACGGCCTTGCGGACGCGCTTGCGAAGGGTAAGGCGGAGATCGCGGCCTGCGCGGTGCTCTCGCACGATCAGGCGCAGGAAATCGCGGGTATCCTGGGGACGTCAGTGGGACAATTGAAGCCTAAGGTAGCGCGCATCATGTGTCTTGGAAGCGAAGGCCACTGCAAAAATAAATTTGAATATGACGGCGCGATGGACTGTCGTGCGGCATACGCGATCGCCAGCGGATTCAAGGCGTGCAGGTTCGCCTGCCTCGGTCTTGGGACGTGCGCAAAGGTATGCAAATTCGGCGCCATCACGATGGGGCCGGACGGCATCGCGTTTATCGACGAAGAAAAATGCACGGGCTGCGGACGGTGTGTGGAACAATGCCCGCAGAGCTCGATCGCGGTCTTGGAGCGCGATATCGACGTATACGTCGGGTGCACCAATACGGATAAGGGAAAAGCGGTCACGCAAAATTGCACGGCTGGCTGTATCGGCTGCGGAAAATGCGCAAGCGTGTGTCCGTTTGGCGCGATCGAAATGACGGAAGGGCTGGCGGTGATCGATCCGCAAAAGTGCCGCAGCTGCTGGATGTGCGTGGACACATGTCCGCGCAAATGTATTTTGACGACCAAGTCCGACCTGCTGGCAAAAATCAGCCTGCAAAAGTGTGTCGGCTGTACGCTGTGCGCAAAGGCGTGCCCGTTTGGCGCGATCGAAGGGGATTTAAGGCAAAAACACAAGGTGATCGCTGACAAATGCCGCGGATGCGGGCTGTGTGTGGATTCGTGCAAGGTCGGCGCTGTGGAGATGATCAAGAAATGATCGTTTTGGCATCTGCGTCGCCGCGCAGGAAGGAATTGCTGGCGCTTCTGACACAGGATTTTGTGGTGGAGCCGAGCAATGCGGACGAGAGCTGCGACTTAAAAGAGGCGACGGAGCTGGTGCGTTTTCTGGCGCACAAGAAAGCCGCGGACGTATTTGTAGGACGGCAGGGCGATGTGGTGATTGGCGCGGATACGGTCGTCGAGGCGCCGGACGGAGAAATATTCGGGAAACCGAACGATTTAGACGATGCACGGCGGATGCTCGGAGCGCTGTCAGGCAATACGCACAGGGTACATACAGGCGTGTGCGTGATGGCCGGCGATAAGATTTTGAAGGACGTGAGCAGTACGCAGGTATGCTTTGCGCCACTATCGGATGCAGAGCTTGGAAGATACCTGAAGCAGGAAAACGTAATGGACAAGGCGGGTGCGTATGCGATACAGGGAAGCGCCGCCAGATTTGTAAAGTCTGTAAGCGGCTGTTTTTTCAACGTGGTCGGGCTGCCGGTATCCATGGTATACGAAATGCTCGGATCGCTGCACGTTCTCTAAAATAAGAAGCAGAACTTCATAAGGATAAAAAAATACGCTGCATCAGGGCGTATTTTTTGTGCATCGAAGGAGGTATACGGTATGGACATTTACGGCTATGCGCGGGTATCCGCGAAAGACCAGAACGAAATGAGGCAGATGATCTCCCTTGCGGCTTTTCCGGTAGAGCGAAAAAAGATATTTCTGGATAAGCTGAGCGGAAAGGATTTCAACCGGCCGCAGTATAAAAAGCTGCTGCGTAAATTGAAAAGGGGCGATATCCTTGTGATCCAGTCGATCGACAGGCTGGGACGCAATTACGAAGAGGTGATCGAGCAGTGGCGCACGATCACAAAAGAAAAGCAGGCGAACGTGGTGGTACAGGACATGCCGCTTCTCGACACGCGTAAGGGGCGAGATCTGACGGGTACACTCATTGCGGACATCGTATTACAGCTGCTGTCGTATGTGGCGCAGACAGAGCGCGAAAACATCAAGCGGCGGCAGGCGGAAGGGATTGCCGCGGCGCAGCGCAGGGGCATCCGCTTCGGACGGCCGCGCAAGGCGATCCCGCCGGAGTTTGAGCCGCTGCGGCGCTTGTGGGAACGCGGCGAGATCAGCGGACGCGAAGCCGCGCGCCAGTTGGAGATATCTCACAATACTTTTTTTGAATGGGCAAAAGAAGGATGCACTGAATAAGAAATTTTACTTTATATGTCGAATACGCGTTAAAAGGTAGACTTTTTTATCCACTTCATTTATACTGAATTTAATAAAAAAAATCGTATTTTTGTACGTATTTTTGTAAAACCGGTAGAATATGTGCTATTTCATCTTATGGATAAAAAAGTCTACGTTTCTGACCGGAAGCCTGTT
>NZ_JAYFPU010000205.1:0-18189 GCF_034927525.1 Christensenella sp. | reverse complement strand
GCGCCCGGCAGCGAAGGGAAAATATCAAAGGCGCGTTCGCACTCGCAGATGGTGCGGACATAGCGGGGAAAAGTATTTTGCTCATCGACGATATCTATACGACGGGAGTGACGGTGAGCGAGGCGATGCGGCCTTTAAAAGAGGCGGGCGCGTCGGTCATGGTGTTTACTTATTCCCGGGAATTTCGAGAATAAAACAGATAAAGCGTGCGGTCGATTGTGGGCGCAATGTCCGCAAATGTCCGCGCGGCGTCAGGCAATGTCCACTATGGGAGTGGTATGATGGTATTGTAGAAAAATATGCAAAGGAAGAACGCATGACCGCGTTCTTTTTTTGTGCGAAAAAGAAAGGAAAAAGAAGATGGAAAACAGTCAGTACAAAAACCAGATGGATGAGTGGGCAAAAAAGAAACGAGAGGAAGAACGCAAACGACAGGCGGAAGAAGCGCGTAGGAAGCGTGAGGAGGAGCTGCGCAGGCAGGAGGAAGAACGCAGGAAACGAGAGGAAGAAGCACAGCGCAAGCGGGAAGAGGAACAGAAACGCGCGGAAGAGCAAAAAAAGCGAGAGGAAGAAGCACGCAAGTTTGCGCAAGGCAATCCGGGTACGCAGACATACGCGGAGGCGGTGTATGGGAACAAGTGGCGGGATAAAGAGCAGCCAACCCCGCAGCGGCGGCAGACGCAAAAGCAGGAAGCGGTTAAGGCAGATGTTCCACAGCCGCAGGGTAAGACATACACAAGGATACTGATGGACAAGGTACTTGCGCACAAGGGGGATACGGGCGACCCATTTTTGATGGAGCTGAACCGCGACAGATGGGAGGAGGAATATAAGGATGGCAGGACAAAGGCGTTTCAAGGTATGATCGGTGATTATGCAGATAAGCTGTTAACGGGTAAGGCCAAGCCGTCGGAAGGACTGGGGAAAAGGGCGAACGTTCGGACGGCGATCTTGCCGACCCGTTTTTGCAGGGGCTGTGGGGTGATAAGGAACTGAAGGAAGAATTCATGAAGCAGCAAAGCGAGAGGTTTGCGTACAAGCTAGATGCGCGGATTCAGGAATTGAGGAAAGAAAGAAACACGGCAGACGCGATACAAACGGTAGCGCCGCCTGTACAAAAAGATACCGTAAAGAGCGCGGGAATGGTGTATAATACAGGTAATGGAATAAAAGCGGACGGCAGCGCATCTATAGATAGTAAGGGGATTGCGCAGCCGATGTCGGCGATGGTGAGCGATCCGCCGCAGGCAACGCAGGAGCTGAAAGCGAACGCATTGCCCGTAACGACGGAAGGGATACGTGACTATTTGAAAGCACATCCGGATGAAACAATCCACGGTGTGAACGCGGCAATGTTGGATGGCTTTGAAGGACAGTTGGACGAGATACAAAAAAATGGGCCGCAGTTATCAAAACCGCCGCAGCCTGTGCAAAAGACAAGCGAGATCGACTGGACACAGGAATATGACCCACAACCATCGGCAGAGCCTCCGCAGCCAAAGCCAAAGACAGAGGGGACGATTTCCAACGAAGCGAATAATAAGACGCAATATACGGATTGGGAGAAATTAAAAAACGATCCGGTAAGTTCGGCGCTTGCTCCGATGATCGGAGAGGCGGAAAAAGCGCTCAAGGGCGCGCTTAACAAAGGTGAAAAGCCCGATGGAACGCCTATTTATCAATATAAAGATTGGTCAGATGAAGACGTTCGGGTGTGGTATGCAACGTCGGGCAGTACCGCGGATAAGCTAAACGAGATCAGTGCGAAAATAAGCGGTGTGGAGACAAATCCTGACATTAAGGGGATCGGCGAAGCTGTTTATTTGAGCGAAGAAGATGCGGCAAAGGCGTTTGCGGGAATCGCCAAGAACAAGCCGGATTGGGCTACAAACGAATATGCGGCGATGATGGTGACGGTAAAAGTACCGCAGACCGACCCGACAGGCAAGGTATATGTAGCGGAGAGAACGCTGTTGCTGCCCGCGATTGAAGGAGGCGCAAGCAACGTGATCGTCCCTGTGGTGGAGCAGTACCTCAAATTTGCGGGTTTGGTAACATCCGAGGCGGGAATCCCTGTGACCGGTGTTTCGTTTATTCATAGTCATCCGAGCAATGGAGGAGGCATCGTTGATGAATTCTCCAATGGAGATAGGATAGTAGGCATGATGCCGGGCGTTGCGAACATGTACCGTGTGAATGGAGACAGCGGACAGATTTGGCGTTACAACGAATGGGAGGAGCAGATGTATGGAAAGGATAAAGGGTATTGGAAAAAATCTCGCGGTTATTTGTACAATAATACATATAACGGAGTTGAAATCAATTAAAGGAGAATGCCAATGAAACAAAAAACGCGTAAAGGGCTTATCATAGCGGGGACGATTGCAGGGTGGATCGCAGCGGCGATCCTCGTGCTGGTGGTGTTGAGCGGCATGGGCGTGATCGATTTTGGGCGTCCGAATTTGATATTCGATACATATAAGGGAAAGCCTGTTTATCAGGAACTTGGAGCTGAGAAGGATAGCAGATGGGCGGATATCGTGATAGAAGGGGAATTGTATACACATAGAAATTCAACGCCGTGGCGGGCAAAAGCGGTGGGAGAAGTCATTGGGTATGGCAACTATATGGGGGGTGCGACACTGAGCGCGTTGAGAGATGACCCGAACAGGGATTTTTTGCAGTTGGATACGCAGTGGGGGACGGGGATATACAGCGAACTTTACCGCCGCGCTTCGATTGAATTGCCGCCGGTGGACGAGCAAACAATAAATGAGATTAGATTTTATAAAGGAGAAGACGATTATCAGGATACATTTAAAGAAAAAACTGAGATGCAGCTTTTGTTTTCAACGCGTGATAAAGGAAAAATCAAGCAATTGATTGATGAAATGAAAACGCGGGATGGCATTGATCCATTAGGTGCGGGATCTAGTGAATATTTGGGAATATTGCAGTTTTTAAACGACGAATATCCGATGCTAGATTGTACATTTACCGTGTGGTACAGTAATACCAACGAATATGAACTTTCAAATGCGATCGAAGATGATGGAGCAGGATTTATTAAGGATGCTTATAACATTGTAACAGTGTCACTTGAAATTTTGGAGCCGCTGCTTGGGGAGTAGAAGCGAAAATAGGAAAGAAGCTTTGGAATATACTGTATTATCGTGCTGCGATCATAAAAGAGGGGCTGTATTCTACTGAATACAGCCCCCTCTTTTTTATTGTTTGTTTTTCATTACTGCGGCTCGATGAGCCCATAGTTTCCGTCTGTGCGCTTGTAAAGGACGTTGACCTCGTTGTTGTGCATATTGCGGAAAACAAAGAAGTTATGCCCCAGAAGATCCATCTGCATGATCGCGTCTTCCACATCCATCGGACGCAGCGCAAATTTCTTTTTGCGTACGAGCTGCGGTTCGTCTTCCTCGAAATCGTCTTCGTAGTAGTCGTATACGGTTTCCTCGTCAAAGGCCGATTCGTGCAGCCTGCGCTCCAGCTTGGTGCGGTGCTTGCGCATTTGCCGTTCGAGTTTTTTGAGTACAGCGTCGATCGACGAATACATATCGCCGGTCGCTTCTTCACCCCGCAGTACAACACCGTCGCATACGATCGTGACCTCCGCAATGTGGCGGGATTTCTCGATGGACAGCGTCACCTGCATTTCCGTATCTGGCTTGAAGTAGCGTTCCAGCTTGCCTGCTTTCTTATTTACGATGTCGCGTAAATAATTGGAAACATTGATGTTTTTGCCGGAAATATTGATATTCATGTAGTTCGCCCCTTCCGTTTGATAGTATTTAAGATATTCTGCATGACCTTGCTGGTTTCCTTTAAAAAAGCAAAATCTGCGGCAAAAGATTCGCCCGACCTGGTCTTTTCCCCCACATTCGCCGCCCGGGAGCCCCGCAGCATTACGCCACTCTTACTCCTCTCTTCCTTTTTGGAAGGACGGTCTTACGTCTAGCCGCACTATGCTCACACGAAAACGTGCTTACGTGGACCGCTTTGCCTGCGACTGGCATCGGCTTGCAACCACGGACACGAATCCTTCACCACAGATTTCGTTAGCATTATTATAAAGAAACCACAAACAAAGCACAATGTATTTATAAACTTTTTGTAGATTTTGAATCGATTCGATTTACTTCATATGGTAACTTTGATAAAATGTAAGGAATTGGTTTAATAATAATGACTGTATATAAAGAGAGAAGGTTACAATATTTATGGGACTGTTTTCAAATTCGGCGCTGCGTCCGGTCAAGAAATTAGCAGACAAGGTAGAGGCGCTCTCGTCGGTTTATGAGGAAATGAGCGACGACGAACTCGTTGCGATGACGGAAAAATTCAAAAAGCGTCATCAGGCGGGGGAATCTCTGGACGCTCTTTTGCCCGATGTTTTTGCGCAGGTGCGCGAGGCCAGCTGGCGTGTGCTGGGGATGAAGCATTTTTATGCGCAGGTATTAGGTGGCATCGTCCTTCACCAGGGCAACATCGCGGAGATGAAGACAGGTGAAGGTAAAACGCTGGTAGCGACGCTTCCGGCAGTGCTGAACGCGATTTCCGGCAAGGGCGTGCACATCGTCACGGTCAACGAATACTTAGCCAAGCGCGACAGCGAGTGGATGGGCAAGGTGTTCCGCTATTTAGGCTATACAGTTGGGCTTGTGACGCGCGAGCTCGATAAAGCGCAAAAACAAAAGGCATATGCCTGTGACATTACCTATTCGACAAACAATGAGCTTGGGTTCGATTACCTAAGGGATAATATGGTCATTCGCAAGAGCGACCTTGTACAGCGCGAACTGAATTTTGCAGTCGTCGATGAAGTGGATAGTATTTTGGTCGATGAAGCGCGTACGCCGCTCATCATTTCCGGGCAGGGCGATAAGGGTACCGACCTTTACCAGCAGGCGGACAAGTTTGTCAGCAGGCTGAAGGAAGAGGACGACTACGAAGTCGACGAAAAAATTAAGGCCATCAACCTAACGGAAGACGGTGTCAAAAAAGCGGAGCAGTTTTTCAAGCTTGACAACCTGACGGATATCGAGAACACAGAGACCGTGCATCATATCAACCAGGCTTTAAAAGCGCACCGCCTCTTTATCCGCGACCGCGAGTATGTGGTGACGGACGACAAGGAAGTCGTGATCGTCGATGAATTTACAGGACGACTGATGATCGGCCGCCGCTATTCGGACGGGCTGCACCAGGCGATCGAGGCCAAGGAAGGCGTGAAGGTAGAGCGTGAGTCAAAAACGCTTGCGACCATCACGTTCCAGAACTTTTTCCGTATGTACAACAGGCTTTCGGGTATGACGGGTACGGCAAAGACGGAAGAAGACGAATTCCAGAGCATTTATAATTTACAGGTCGTGGAGATCCCCACACACCGCCCGATGGTGCGTAAGGACTTGAACGACGCGATCTATGGAACGAAAAAAGGAAAGTTCAACGCGGTCGCGGACGAGATCGCGGCAGTCCACGAGACGGGACGACCGATCCTTGTGGGTACGGTTTCGGTTGCGGACAATGAATATCTATCCTCCCTGCTTGTAAGGCGCGGGATCAAGCATGAGCTGCTCAATGCCAAGAACCATTTGCGCGAGGCGCAGATCGTGGCACAGGCCGGTAAGAAAAACGCGGTCACCATCGCGACAAACATGGCAGGCCGTGGTACGGATATCATCCTTGGCGGTAATCCCGATTACCTTGCCAGAAACGAAATGCGTACGGACGGCATGGAAGATGAGATGATCGAGAATGCGGTCAGCCATGCGGTGACGGACGATCCGGAAATCCTTGCGGCGCGCGAAAAATATACGGAGCTGCTTGCGAAATACAAGAAAATTACAGACGCGGAGCATGAAGAAGTCATTGCGCTCGGCGGCCTTGCGATCATCGGTACGGAACGGCACGAATCCCGCCGTATCGATAACCAGCTACGTGGTCGAAGCGGACGGCAGGGAGACCCGGGTTCTTCCAAATTCTTCATCGCGCTCGAAGACGATCTGATGCGTCTGTTCGGCGGCGACCGGATCAAGGCTATGATGGAACGCCTTGCCGGAGACGAGGACGATATGCCGCTCGAGTTCGGCATGCTGACCAAGCAAATCGAAACGGCACAAAAACGCATCGAGAGCAACAACTTTAATTTAAGAAAGCACGTGCTTGATTATGACGATGTCATGAACAAGCAGCGTGAGGTCATTTACGGTCAGCGCAAGCAGGTGTTGATGGGTGACGATATCACGGGCAATATCACAAGCATGGTGGAAACGCTCGTAGATATGGCGATCGGTGTATACTGCCCCAAAGGGAAGTATTCCGAGGAATGGGACTGGGACGATCTGTACGCCTATTTTGAGCGCGTATTTGCCCTGAAGGTGAAACGCTACAGCGACGACGAGAAAGAGACGGCAGAGGCTGCTGTACTGCGTCAGGAGCTCATGGACGCGGTGAACGAGGCATACGCGCAAAAGGAACGGGAAATGGACGGCGCGGGCTTCAATATGCGCGACGTGGAGCGCATGGTGCTGTTGCGCGTGGTAGACTCCAAGTGGATGGATCATATCGACGCGATGGATCAGTTCCGCCGCGGCATCGGCCTGCGCGCCTTAGGGCAGCGCGATCCGATCAATGAATACCGCATCGAAGGGTTTGATATGTTCGACGCGATGGTTGACGCCATCCGCGAAGAAACAGTATATATGCTCTCCCATATCAAAGTGGAAAGCAAGGTCGAGCAAAAAGAAGTGAGCAATGCGCGGGCGAACGTGGACGAGGACGGTAACCCCATCGCATCGGGGCAAAGAAATGTGCAGGCCAGCGCAAACGGCAGCACGGGCGAGGCGCAAATGCCTGTGCGCGTAGAAAAGAAAGTGGGCAGGAACGAGCCGTGCCCTTGCGGCAGCGGCAAAAAATATAAGAACTGCTGCGGCAAAGACGACTGAACATAAAAACCGTATAAGGTTTCTCCGTTTGGTATAAAGGCGGTATTAAAAAGCTGCCGGGGCTATTGGCAAAACAAAAAGTTGACCCTATAATGGCCTTAAGCGATGCGCGAAAGAGCGTGACGCAAACAGATACCGAATAAACAACGGAGGAAGAAAAAGTTATGGTTTCTCTAAGACGGCATGAGGTCATGAAGACACTCTCGACTGAAATGTTTTCGGAGGCAAGAAGGCTACTCGGGAAAAACCGGATTTTGTGCGATTACAGCGTGGTATATCACGACCGCACATGCGGGAACAGGGAAGTGCGGTACCTTTACGTTCATGACAACGATTACAGGGAAGCGTACCGGATCCTGCATACGCTGGGATATGTTCAATAATTGAAAAATAAGCAGGAAAGGAACGTTTGAAAAACGTTCCTTTTTTAATACAAATATCTCTTGCTTATCTTCTTGGGCAGGAGTATGATATGGTAGGCGTAGAAAAATGCTGTGTGGCATAAGGAGGAAGAATGCAACATGATGCCGTGGAATCGTAAAGAAATCTGGATGGGCAGCGACGAACAGTTTTTCTTAAAACTGAAAAAGGCACTCTCCAGCTGTCAGGTCAAATGCGCATCTGACAGAAAAAACGGGTATTACGTGTACGTACACAAATACGACTATGAAAAAGCCAGACATGCCCTGCAAAAAATGAACAGATAAAGGATGCCGCAAGGCGTCTTTTTTATTGCAAAAAACTTTTTAAAAAAAGCACTTGACCTTACCGTTAGGGCAACGCTTATACTAGACTTATGAACCGGTTCTAATAAACGAAAGGACGAAGCTGATGTTTACGATAGGAGAATTTTCTGCGCTGTGTCAGGTCACGACCAAAACGCTGCGCCACTACGACAGGATATCGTTATTACGAAGCGTCGCAGTTCCGCGATATGTTTTTTATCCTGAAATGTAAGGACTACGGATTTACGCTCGAAGAGACGGCGGAGCTTTTGCAAGCGGATTCCAACATGGTGGCGGCGCGGTTTGCCGTCAAGTATGAAGAACGAAAAAACGATATCGTACATCGGCAAAGCACCCTCGCAAAAATGCGGGAGGACATGGATTTGCTTAAGAAAGGAATGGATATTATGAATAAAGGAACGCAGGAAGTGAAACTGATAGATACAAAGCCGTTTGAGCTCGTTAGCGTGCGTGACGTGATCGCGATCAAAGATTTTGACAAGCTGTTTGGCCGGGCGATGAAGAAGATTGCGAAGAATGGACTTAGCTGCCGTGGCGGCGTGATCGCAATGTATCATGGAGAGGAATTTGACCCGGAGCATACGGATGCGGAGGTCGGCGCGATCGTGCCCCATAAAAGCGAGGTGTCGCGGACAATTCCCGGCGGGCAGTGCGCGATGGCGGCACATCTGGGCTCGTACACAAACCTTGGGGAAACGTACGGCGCGATCGTCAAATGGATCGAGGACAACGGTTACGGCATCATCGGCGACCCGTATGAAAAGTATCTCAACAATCCGCACGAGGTAGCGGAAGACGATCTGGTAACGGAAATTTATTTCCCGGTCGCAAAATAAAGAGTATGTCATTGTACAAAAAACGGCGTGGACTCCATGCCGTTTTTGATTGCAAAGATGTCAGGACGACTTGGCAGTGCCCGATTCCAGGATTGAAACGATGGCAAACAGCGTAAAACATACCGCACCGAGACCGACTATAATATGGGCAGGAACAAAAAAGCTCGGGTTTGTATAAGAAGCCTCGAAAAGAAACGCAGCTAAAAACAGACAGGATAAGGCCGTCATAACGGGAATCATAGGAATGCGCTTACCAAGAGGAGCGCTGCGCCGCCATACGGAAGCAAGAAGAAGAACCTTGCTCGAAATGCTGTAGCAGATCAGGCCAAGCCCAATGAGCACAAATCCCGGCGCGACCATAGCCGCGCTGTAAGGGATCATAAGCAGGATACCCCAGATAAGGCATGTCGTACCGAGGACCGCGACAAAAATGCTCCATTTCCAGCGTTCTGCATTGCCAAATTTGTTTTGTATCTGCCGCAGGATTGTAGCCACAAGGGCGATCAGACAGGCGCATATCAGCCCCAGCCCGATCATGACATGTCCAGCTACAAGGGATGGCGTACTGCCGCCCGCAAGCAGTATAATGCCACGGATCAGAGCAATCATGGTGCAGATGATGGGAATGCTGAAATAGATGGCGTAGGTTTGTTTTGAGTAACCGTCCTTAACAGGCTGACCATAGGTAAGAACGGATGAGTTTTCAGTGATTTTGGAAAACTTTCCGGACGAAATGGCCACGGTAGCGACACAGCACGCGATAAGCCCTACGCCGGATACAACGTTGCCGGATACGAAGTCCGCGGATGAACCGCCTGATGTAAAGAGCATAATGCCGCAAATAAATGTAATGATACCGGCAGCATAACCAAGGATTGGATAGAATACCTTATCGGCCTTTGTGTAACGCTTGATGATTTGGCGGATGATGGTTGCAGCTGTTGCAAACAGGGCGATGCAGATGGCGGTGAGCGAAATAAGTACGTTGCCTGCAATGATATATCCGTCGCCCACGCCCATCTCCCGGACATAAAGCCCGAATGCGAGACAGATAGCACCCATCAAAAGTGGGATGGCGCGAAAAAATACACTGATTTTTAAATTCATGGTGAATCTCCTTTCATGAATACAATCATTTTTTACATACCCCGTACAGGCGACCGCAACATTAAAAAAGACGGATGATACCATCATCCGTCTTTTTGATCTGGTTATATTTTAGAATCCCTGTATCAAACAGGCCTTGATGAATTCGTCAATATCGCCGTCCATCACAGCGTTGATGTTTCCGACCTCCACGTTTGTTCGGTGGTCTTTTGCCATCGTATACGGGCAAAAGACATACGAGCGGATCTGGCTGCCCCATTCGATCTTTTTCTGGTCGCCTTTGATCTCCGCCAGATGCGCCATACGTTCTTCCTCGCGTTTTTCCGCCAGCTTGGATTTTAGCATACGCATCGCGGTCTCGCGGTTTTGCAACTGCGAACGCTCGTTCTGGCACTGCACAACGATGCCCGTCGGGAAGTGCGTGATGCGGATCGCGGACGATGTTTTGTTGACGTGCTGTCCGCCCGCTCCGGAGGAACGATAGGTGTCCACGCGGATATCGTCAGGGCTTACCTCGATGTCGTTGTCCGCATCGTCGATCTCCGGCGTTACATCGAGCGAGGCAAAGGAAGTATGCCTGCGCGCATTGGAGTCAAACGGGGAAATGCGCACCAGGCGGTGTACGCCCTTTTCGTTGCGCAGATAACCGTAAGCGTTGTCGCCTGAAATGAGCATGGTGACGCTTTTGATGCCCGCATCGTCGCCGTCGAGTGTGTCTAAGATACGCACATCGTAGCCATGGCGCTCTGCCCAGCGCGTATACATACGCATGAGCATTTGTGTCCAGTCCTGCGCTTCTGTGCCGCCTGCGCCCGCGTGCAGCGAGATGATCGCATTATTTGCGTCATATGTGCCCGAAAGAAGCGTCTGGAGGTGGAAATCCGTCACGTTTTTTTCGAAGTCGGTAAGTTCTGCATTGAGCTCAGAAAGAAGCTCGTCATCCTGCTCCTCTTGTGCCATATCCACGAGGACTTTCAAGTCTTCCAGCGCAGCATAAAGCTTTTCACACAGCGTGATCTTTGCCTTTAAGGGTTTTTCCTGCCGGGTGATCTTGTTGGCGGTCTCTATGTCGTTCCAGAAATCCGGGTCTTCCATTTTGGCGGTCAGCACTGCGAGTTCTTCCTTCAAAGCAGGAAGATCGAGCGAGGCTGTTGCTTCGCCAAGCATCTTTTCCGCAGCCTGTATCCTTTGCTTTTGTTCGTCCGTTACTATCATATTCAACCTCTTGTTTTCTATCAAAAAATATCATTCTAAATATAGCATAAAAACGCTGGGAAGAAAAGAGGACAGGGACAAAAGTCAAACAGGTAAAATAGTTACATTTTTGTGCACAATGCTCTATAATAATACTGAATGAAGAATAAATTTTTTGAAAAAGATCAATTAAAGCTGTTTTTATGGTTTTTTTGTTCCGTTTTCTATTTTGAATCAATGGTACGGATATTGCAGGGCGTGCCGTATTTTGGAGCAGGGCTTCTATTTATTGCACTGTTTGGCGCCTCGCTTGCCGCGCTTCTTACGGCGATCTGTATGCTTTTGCCGCCAAAAGGCGGGAAGATTCTTTCGATCGTATTTTTAGCGCTGATGTACGCGCTGTATGTCATACAGATGTTTTATTACTTTATGTTCAGTACCTATTTGACGGTATTCTCTATCATCAACGGGATGGAGGCACTGGGATTCGGCGGGAATATATGGGCGACGCTCAGCGTTAAATGGCCGTTTGTGTTGTTGATGTTCGTTCCGTTTGTGCTGTATGTGATCTTTGCGCGTAAGCTGTGGCGTACACGCAATATACGTGGCGCACTGCTTCTTCTTGTGGCTGCGATCGCGCTGCATTTTGGCGGCAGGGTAATGCTGCCCGCGTTTGGCACAGGATATTTTTCACCGTATGAATACTATACCAGCAATTCATCGCTTAACCAGTCGGTACAGCATCTGGGGATTTTTACGACGTTCCGGCTGAACGCCCAGCGGCATTTTTTTGGAGAGCCGGAAGTACAGGGCACTGCTCCTTCTGCGCCGCCAAAAGAGACACCCCCGCTTGTATATCCCGAAGACAAGCTTGAAAGCACCACGGATGTGCCCGCGGCGGCAGAAGAAACGAAACCCAAGGAATATACAGAGCAGGTGCTGAATATCGATTTTGATGCGCTGATCCAAAACGCGCCGGACGAGCAAACACGCGCGATGCACGAATATTTTGCGAATGTGCAGCCTACGCGGGAGAACGAATATACCGGAAAATTCGAGGGATACAATCTGATCACGATCACAGCAGAGGCATTTGCGCCGTACGCGATCGACGAGGAGCTGACGCCCACCCTTTATAAGATGTACAATGAAGGATTCCAGTTCACCAATTTCTATTGCCCGGAATGGGAAGTGAGCACCTCGGACGGCGAATACGTCAACTGCCTTGGACTGGTCCCCAAGCGGGGCGTGTGGAGTATGTATCTTTCAGGAAAGTGGGAAAACGAGCTGCCGTTTGCGCTGGGCAACCAGTTTTCGGCGCTGGGGTACAATACGTTTGCGTACCATAACAATACCTATGACTATTACAACCGCGATCTTTCGCATCCCAACATGGGATATACGTATAAAGGGCTTGGAAACGGTCTGGAGGTAACGCAGACATGGCCGGAATCCGACCTTGAGATGATCGATCTTTCTACCAAAGATTACCTGACGGGTCAACCGTTCCATGCGTATTATATGACAGTGAGCGGGCATATGGCCTACAATTTTGACGGCAATGAGATGTCGAAAAAGAATCGGGAGCTCGTGAAAAATGTACCGATTTCGGAGGGCGCGAAGGCATATCTTGCGTGCAACATAGAGCTTGATCGTGCGCTGCAGCTTTTGCTTGAGCGGCTTGAGGAGGCGGACGTTGCCGATAAGACGGTGATCGCGCTGAGCCCGGATCATCCGCCGTATGGCCTTGCGCCGGAGGAGATCAGTGAATTTTTGGGGCACCCGGTGGATATGGATTTTGAATATGCAAAAAACACGTTTTTGTTGTATACGCCAAACATGGAACCGACAAAGGTGGACAAGGTCTGTTGCTCGCTCGATATTTTACCTACGCTGTCAAACCTGTTTGGCCTGCCGTACGATTCGCGGCTGCTGATGGGCAGGGACATCTTCTCGGACGCAGAGCCGCTGGCGATTTTTGGAAACCGAAGCTTTGTTACAGATAAGGTAAGCTTTGATTCGGATAGTGGCGAAGTAGTGCCCGTAGACGGACAGGCGATAGAAGAAGGATATATCGAATCTATCCAGCAAATTGTTGGGGATAAATTTCAGTGGTCGCAGATGATGTTGGATACGGACTATTACAGTCTGGTATTTGGGGAAGGGATATAGTTTTTTAAACGGTTGATAGAGGCGTTTAACTAAGAAAGTAGGATATGAAACATTAAGCGTGATATAATCAATTGGGGATGATAAAGGTTCAGGGGGGATTGCGAGACGGCAATAGCCGACCGAGCAGGTGCGGTATGGCCTTAAAACATAAGGAGAAACGATGAGCGAAGTACATATTGGAAACTTAGTCTTAAAGAAAGCCATAATTCAAGGCGGTATGGGGGTTGGCATTAGTTGTTCCAGGCTGGCAGGAGCAGTTGCACACGAGGGTGGTATGGGGGTTATTTCCACTGCACAGATAGGATATGGCGATCCGCGTTTTAGAGAGCAACCAGAAGAAACAAACTTGAAAACACTACCTGTGGAAATTAAAAGAGCAAAAGAACTCGCACAGGGCAATGGCGTAGTTGCCGTAAATATTATGTCTGTAACACAGCTATACGAGGATTATGTGAAAACAGCAATTGGTGCCGGTATTGATGCAATTATTTCAGGTGCTGGGTTACCGTTGGAACTGCCTGCTTTGGCAAAAGGCACGGATGTTAAAATTGCTCCCGTTTTGTCTTCCTTCAAAGCTGCTAAAGTGTTGCTGAATCTTTGGCATAAAAAGCATCAATCCACAGCCGATTTTTTGATTGTTGAAAGTCCGTATTCTGGTGGACATCAAGGGTACAACCGTAATAGCTTGGATCATTTAGATGAAATCAATAAGATTTTTGAGGATGATGTTAAAAAGGTGATTGAACTCAAAAAGACCTATGAAGAAATATATCAAAAGAGCATCCCTGTCTTTGTTGCAGGAGGTGTTTTTGATTCGGTGGATGTAAGTCATGCGATGTCTTTGGGTGCTGATGGAGTTCAAGTTGGAACGAGGTTTATTGTAACAGATGAGTGCGATGCGAACGAAAACTATAAAAACGCATACATCCTTGCAACAAAAGCTGACTTGACAATCATTGATAGCCCAGTTGGAATGCCCGCTCGTGTGCTGCGAAATTCATTTGTAGAGAGAATGATGAATGGCTCTGAAAAAATTACAAATTGCTACAATTGTTTGAAGGCCTGTGACCCCAGCACTGCAAAATACTGCATTTCAGAAGTTCTAATAAAATCCGCAAATGGTGACACCGAAAATGGACTTTTGTTTTGTAGCACCAATCCTGATCGAATTAACAAAATACAAAGCGTAAAAGATGTTATTGCAGATTTGGGACTGTAAGAACCTAACAAGCATACAGTTACTACACATTTTCTTGTAAAACCACGAGAGATAAGCAGGAATTTTGAGAAAGGTCTGAGCCGTACCCAAAATCAGAGCAGTTTTATACTTTTTTTCGTGTTAAGAAAATTCCAACGATTGCTCCTATAAGAATAATCGGTGCTAATCTGACAAACAGCCATTCAAATGCGTGAAAAGCTACTCCGACAACGCTGGTTTCAGGGGCACTATAATCCCAATCTAAGTAAGGACTATTTAATACGATTAAGACCGCAGAAATTAGTACTATGACCGCACACAATGAGATAAGTAGCCAATGAAGTGTTTTTCGTCTTGTGGTTTGCCTTTGTGCAAGCTGTAAGTTAATAATCTCCAGTTTTTCGGAAATTGCTTTTAAGTCATCAGCTTTTGCCTCAACAATCGCTTCTCCAAGTAAAGTGCTTACGGGTGTTTCAAGCACTTCCGATATAGATATTAATATTTCAGAATCAGGAACCGACAATCCTTGTTCCCATTTAGAGATCGTTTGTCGCACCACATTCAGTTTGACAGCAAGTTCTTCTTGCGAAAGTCCTTTCGATTTTCTGATTGCTTTAATGTTTTCGTTTAACATTATGGATAACCACCTTCCTTTCAGCCGTTATCACTATTGTATGAGAATCTGCCCGTTGCAACAAGCAACGCATATTAACATTCAAGCTTTATAGCCGTGATATGCTGTTGGGTATACTGGCAAAGAAGAAGTAAAGTTCAGCAAATTGTTTTTGGCATCTTTTACTTATCTAATAAAAAGACAAATTCTAATTTAATGATTACACAGGAACATAGCATAATTATACCGCAAAATAAAAATTTCTCCTTTGGAATGATTACTCAATTCCTATAGAAGCAATTGGTAAGGGTGTTTCTAAAGGAACTACATTAGAAAAGTCATTAAACAAAGGTTTTTCAACGGTCGATAGTAGCGTTTAACTTAAAATTGATAATGCGACAATATATATTGTCAAGCATGATCTCATATATTTGCAATGTTGCTTGAAAGTATTTCCGGCAGATGTGTGCTATACTTAAGCAGACCATTACCATTGAGAAAAAAGGTAAGGGGGAAAGCGTTTACTATAAATGAAAATAAAAACAAGAAAAGTAGGAATTGGTTTTATCACCGGAAGAAAAAGCTTTCGAGATGTGCTAACCACATACATGAAATGCTGGGGAAGCCATGTATTAGCTGTGAATGAGTCGATTGAGCTAAGCTTGTTTGTGGCATATGATCTTGATTATAATAATACCAAGCGAAGTGACTACACGAATATAAATATTGAGCTTCGTGAAATGCTAAAGGAAATACACTTTATAAGCCGCACATCGATTCAAACGGATGTACGTTTTTTAATGAAAAAGGGTGTTCTGACCAAAAATGAATCGGTTATTCTTTTTGAGAGGGGATATGCGGGCAAACGGAATGCTATTCTGTATACAGCAATAAAGCAAAACATGGATACCTTGCTTTTTTTGGACGATGATGAATACCCTCTTGCCGTACAAAAAGAAAACGATATCGAAAGCTGGACAGGACAACAAGTACTGAGAACGCACCTAAAATATATAGACGATACATATATTACAAACGGATACCATTGCGGCTATATTTCATCAATTCCAAACATGGCTTTTAATGATATTATGACAGAAAATGATTTCCGTAAATTTATTGAAGCGATCAGTAACGACATAATCAATTGGGAAAACATTAAAGCGATTATGGTAAATGGAAGTATCAAATATGCAGATGCAGATATTATTGCTTCACCTGCAGTGGATGTAGCATTATCAGTGGGAACAAAGTTCATCACCGGGTCAAACCTGTGTATCAATCTTAGGAGCCCCAACCAGACAAAACCTTTTTACAATCCACCTGGCGCGCGTGGGGAAGATACTTTTTTAAGCACATGCATTGCGGATAGAAGAGTTCTTCGTGTGCCTTGCTATACATTTCACGATGGATTTTCCCTATATGCGACCATGCTGAAAGGTGTGCTTCCGCAAAAATTACATCATGTCTCCATGAATACGAAGAAGATTGAAACCCGATTTTATAACACTTGTGTTGGATGGGTACGTTATAAACCCCTGCTATTATACATTACACAAAGAAATCGCTATACCGAACTGATCGAAGAGATGCGGGCAAAACTAAAAGAAACATTGCCAAAGTTATGCAGCTATTTTGACGATCCAAGGTATATGCAGCTTAGCAACGAGTTGGATAAGTACGATAGAGAAGTAAAAAAGCATTATGCAGCTTTTACTTTGTCACAGTCTGCTTGGAGCAACCTTATGGATTATACTATTTAGTTAATGACATGCGTATATGCTACGACCACCATCACCTTGATTTTGAGACTAACGCATATAGCAGAATAACCGCTTAACAAAAGCAAAAACGCATCCAAGGATGCATTTTGAATGGTAGCGGCGAGTGGATAGCGCGCACTTCGCCTAAGGCTCGTACTTGCATGAACCACCGGTGGTTCGATTCTCTCATCCGACTAAAATAAAAAACCTATACTAACGTATAGGTTTTCATTTTGGTAGCGGCGAGTGGATTCGAACCACCGACCAATCGGGTATGAACCGAGTACTCTAGCCAACTGAGCTACGCCGCCATCTGATTAAATTGTCTTGCAATATAATATCATAAGCGAAATGCAAAAGCAACGGTTTTTGCGCCTGAAATGAAAAAAGAACGGAGTCCGTTCTTTTTTCATAATAATGTAAGAGTATAACAAATATTGTGGAGGCCTATTAAAGTTCCAGCCGGGCAAGCGCACGGCTTTTTTCCTCGATGCTCCTGCTGGGGAGTAACTGCTGGCTGGAATATACCTTGTTGCCGAGGAGCTCGTTTAGCTCCATAACATCTTTTTCGCTTTCCAAAAAAGTACGGGAAAAATAAAGGCGAAGACCGCGTGTCGTGAGTTTTTGTTCCTGAATATGCACCATAGAGCCGAGCACCTTGAGTTGGCGGCAGATATAGCCGCGGTCGATGATCTTGTTGTTTCCCCGCCCGTTGAAGATAATTCCATTGCGGATACTGTTTTCTGCGCAATATTGCAGCAGTACCTTTTGCAGGTTGCGGGAAATGATGATCGTCCAGTGTTTGTCCCTGCGGTGCGCACGCGCATAACCTTCGTGTACAGCTTCGACAGTGATGAATTCAAGGTCGCTGTAGTTGATGCCTGTGCATGCAAAGGTGCGAATGATGTAGTAAAGCTTACTGTCCTCGCGGGCAGCAACCGCAAGCAGCTTGCGGTATTCTTCCTTTGTAAGGATATCCGGAGGGCAATCAGGTTCTTCTTTTTTGATGTTGTCCACGCAGAAATCCTCCGCACGGATAAAACGGAAAAACCGGTTCGCTGTGCCCAGCATATTGATGGCCGTCATGTTTTTATAGCTTTGCACGACATATTCTTTGAATGCAATCATATCTCCCGGGCTGACAGCTTGCTTTTTCAAGGTGTGTTCAAAAAAATACAGCATGTGCGCCAGATTGCGCGTATAAAGCGTAAAGGTGGAGGGAGAAATGTCTCTTTGATCAAACGTATCGAGATAAGTGCCTACTTTTTCTTTTAAAGTGTCGAGTGAAATCGTCATATGTTGTCTCCATAATTATTATTAGTGTTTCTTTGTGTGCAAAAAATTACTTATATCTATTTTATGATATGAACAGTCCGGAAAATATGGCCGGAAAGAAACACCACGCAAAAAAATTGATATATATGTGTGCGGTGCAAAACAAATGTATTTTCATGCCTGTAGAAAATAAAAATATTATTTCTGAAAAATCTTGCTTTTTATTTTGTATTAGAGTAAAATGACAATGAAAAAGAAAAATTCAAAAAAAAACACAATAATACGAAAATACATCTTGCGTTCTGTGCTTGAAAATGGCCGGAACG
>NZ_JAYFPU010000231.1:0-8078 GCF_034927525.1 Christensenella sp. | reverse complement strand
ATGATCTTCGGCGCATATGGCGAAAGATGGTCATTCGGTACAGCCATAACTTCCGTCATCTTACCAAGAATGTGCAGTCTTCCACGCAATGCCTGATCCAGCGCACGCTCCAAAATCTCTTTATCGATACCTTTGATCTTGATATCCATCTGGATCGCTGTGATACCCTTCGAAGTACCTGCGACCTTAAAGTCCATGTCTCCTAAGAAGTCTTCAAGCCCCTGAATATCGGTCAGCACAACGATCTTTCCGTTTTCTTCATCCTTAATCAGTCCCATTGCACAGCCTGCGACCGGCGCTTTGATCGGCACACCCGCGTCCATCAGTGCAAGGCAGCTTGCGCATACGCTTGCCTGCGAGGTGGAACCGTTCGAGCTGATGACTTCAGATACGGAACGAATCGCATAGGGGAAGTCTTCTTCCGACGGCAGTACCGGCTCGAGCGCCTTTGAAGCAAGCGCACCGTGACCAATTTCGCGTCTTGACGTCGAACGCATCATTTTTGCTTCGCCTGTCGAATAGGGAGGCATATTATAATGGTGCATATAACGCTTGAAATCTTCTTCAGCAATACCGTCCAGGTTCTGGCCTTCGCGCATGCCACCAAGCGTTACGATGTTCATCGCCTGTGTCAAACCACGCGTGAACACTGCGCTACCGTGCGTTCTTGCAAAGATGCCCGTTTCGCACCAAATCGGGCGGATATCCTCATAACCACGACCGTCAGGACGGATTCCGTCATTGACGATTTTGCCGCGAATCACTTCTTTTGTCATGTAGTACAGCACGTCTGCAATATCTGCCGCACCGTCCGGATATTGCTCTGCAAAATGCTCGAGCACTTCCTTTTTGACCTGATCCTGACGTTCTTCACGCTCGTCCCTGTCAAACGTATCAACGCTCCATGCCACTTTATCAGCGGCAAATGCACGTACTGCATCATTTAATTCATCGGAAATCTGATGGATGTCAAGGACCTTTTCAGGTTTGCCGATATCGTTTTTGATATTCTCAATAAATGCACAGATGCGCTTGATCTCTTCATGTCCGAACAGGATCGCGCCAAGCATTTCTTCTTCCGTAACTTCGTTTGCACTCGCTTCCACCATCATTACAGCATCCTTTGTACCGGATACCACCAGGTGCAGCCTGCTCTTTTCGCGCTGCTCGCTGTCGGGATTGATTACATATTCGCCATCAACAAGTCCAACGATCACTGTGCCCGTCGGCCCCGCAAAAGGCAGACCCGAAATACTGAGCGAAACGGATGAACCGATCATCGCATATACTTCCGGCGGAATATCCGTGTCTACTGACATACATGTCGCAACGATCTGTACATCATTGCGGTAGCCCTTCGGGAAAAGCGGACGGATCGGTCTGTCGATCAATCTGCAAGCTAAAACTGCTTTTTCGGACGGACGTCCTTCACGCTTGATAAAACCGCCGGGGATTTTACCAACAGAATACATTTTTTCTTCAAATTCAACGCTCAGCGGGAAGAAGTCGATTCCGTCCCTTTGCGTTTTCGATGCTGTGGCCGTTACCAGCACAGCCGTATCGCCACATCTTACGATGCATTCGCCGCCTGCCTGGAAGGCGTACTTACCGCTCTCCACAGTGAGAGTCCGGCCGCCCAGTTCCATTTCATACACATGGTTTTGTTGCATAATTTATTCATTCCTCCTGAATTTGATACATCCTTATAGCAGATACCCGCCCCTTAACGATTCAAGGCCGGCAGGTATAAGCCGTTCACATGAAAAAGAGCGAGAAAACCCCGCTCCAATTGCTTATTTTCTTAAGTTGAGACTTTCGATCAGGCTTCTGTATCTGTTGATATCTTTTTCCTTCAGATAGTTTAGCAGCCGCCGTCTTTTACCAACCATTTTCAGCAGTCCGCGTCTTGAATGTGCGTCCTTGCTAAATTCCTTCAAATGCTCGTTTAAGTGGTTGATGCGGAAAGTGAGAAGCGCAATCTGCACTTCCGGAGACCCTGTGTCTCCTTCTTTTTGAGCATACTTCTGAATGATCTCTGTTTTTACTGTCTTATCCATTTTTCTACCTCCATTTGTTGTAAACCCCGTAATGCTATGGTGGCGTCGGAGTGTCGCACATCAGAGCATCCGGTAAAAGTACACGATAATTATTTTAACATATTATGTAGTCGTTGTAAACCTCTAAATTCGCAAGCATCTCGCTTGCCGTATGTGCGTCGGCAGCGATCTGGCGCCGCAGTTCGTCTACATTTGCAAACGCTTTTTCCTGTCGTATCTGGCTGACAAAATACACGCGCATTTCTTCATTGTATACGTCGCCCGAAAAATCAAGAATAAAAGTCTCAATGTTTGGCGTATCGTCCTCCTTCACTGTCGGTTTGATGCCAACGTTCGTCACAGCGCGGTAGAGCTTACCGTCGATCTGCGCGATCGTCGCATATACGCCGTATTGCGGTAAAAGCTTATCTGTCGATATATTGGCCGTCGGGAACCCGATCTTAGACCCCAGATGATTGCCCTTCTCGATCGTGCCATCCACAAAATAGAACCGCTTCAAAAGCTCCGCCGTTTCACGCATATTACCGGCGAGTATCAATCCCCGGATATACGAACTGCTGACTTTTTCCTCGCGATACGCAACGCGCGGCATCACGTGGAGCGTATAGCCGTATCGTTTACTTTGTTCTTTCATATAATCCGTCGTGCCCTCTGCATTTCTTCCAAAACGAAAATCAAAGCCGACCGTGATATGCTTTGCGTGAAAATCATTTACAAGCCGCTCGACAAACTCTTGTTTTGTCAGTTGCGAAAATTCTTTATCGAACGCCTGCAGGAAGAAACCGTCAACACGCATATCCTCAAAAATTTCTTCTTTTTCCTGCAGCGTATAAATGTTCTTGTATGCTGCATGGTTTGGCTTGCCGTCAAACGTATATACAAGCGAAAATAATCCCTGTTGCTTTTTGATATCGTCGATCAGCGTTCTGTGTCCTTCGTGAACCCCGTCAAACAGCCCGATCGCTATCGCCGTTTCCTGCCTGAGCGGCAAATCTTCTTTTGTCAGTATCTTCATGCTTATCCCTCGCGCAGTTTGAGCATCGAAATGATTTTTAGAGTATCTCCTGCACGTTTTCCAATCCCAATCAGTTCATTCCTGCAATACACAGCATAGTGCACGTCTTTTTCAACCTGCAGATCGCGTGCCTTGTTCAGATCAACGGGTGTTCCCGTCGTCAATATATCATACAAATATTCCTCGCAGAAGACGCGCGGCATAAAATCAAGCGCTGTTTCCATTGGGACAAGCGCCCGCTCGATCTCTTGTGTCTTGCATAGCGCTTCGATCTCATAAAGCGTCCACGCATCCTCTACAGCGTAGCCACCCGTCCTGGTGCGCATCAAAAATCCTGTGTATGCGCAGGTACCGAGCGCACGACCCATATCCGCACACAAGCTCCTGATGTATGTCCCCTTGGAACACTGTATCTTCAATAAATATCGATTATCCGCGCCATGCAGAATGTCGATCGTATGGATACGCACTTTACGGGCGGGTTTATTGAGTTCGATCCCCTTACGGGCCAACTGGTAAAGTTTCTTGCCCTCATGCTTGATTGCCGAATACATCGGCGGTTGCTGCATGATCGTCCCCAAAAACTGCGGTATTATGCCTTCTAACTGATGCCGTGAAACAGTCACATCCGACCGGTTGACGACCGCTCCATAGCTATCCTGCGTATCCGTTTCCAAACCGAAACAAATTTCCGCAATGTATTCCTTATCAGACGCCATGATATAATCCGCGATCTTTGTCGCACGACCTACGCATACGGGAAGCACTCCCGCAGCGCCCGGGTCAAGCGTACCGGTATGCCCTGTCTTACGCACATCAAGGATGCGCCGCAGCCGCGTTACCACATCGCTCGAAGTCATGGCCGGTGGTTTCAGTATGTTCAATACACCGTTCATTTCAGATGGCTTCCTGCCGATTTATCGATTTGTTCAAGTATATCATAAATATTGCCCTTCATCATACATCCCGCTGCTTTAACATGACCGCCGCCGCCGCATTCCGCCGCCATCGCGCCCACATCCACATACTCGTTAGAACGAAAGCTCACTTTATAAGTATCCTTGCTCATTTCGCGGACAAAAACAGCGATCTCTACACCGTCTACCTCACGCGCATAGTTGATCAATATCTCGCAATCCTCAACAAGCGCACCCGTCTCTTCAAGGTCGGTCAGCATGATCACGGAAACCGCCAGCTGTCCATCTCTGTGGAAGCGTATTTTCTCGATAAAGCGCGCAATCAGCTTCGTCGCCCCGAGCGAGCGGCGGTTGAATATCTGATCTGCCATTTTTACAAGCGGGAACCCGCATTCCATGATCTGCGAGAAAGTCGCCAATGTCTTTTCCGTGGTATTCGAATAGGTGAAATTGCCACTGTCCGTTGAGATCGCCATATAAATCGCCATAGCGGTCGTCTGGTCGATCGCCACATGCAATTTAGTAAGCAACTCAAAAATCAGTTCGCCCGTCGCCGCCGCTTCTTCCACATAATTCACTTCGCCATAATTCGTATTGGAAATATGATGGTCGATATTACAGTTCGGCTTGCTCACAAACAATGCCTGTGCATCTGAGAGACGCGGCAATGTGGCACAATCCACACTGATCACTGCGTCGTACGCTTGCGCATCCACTTCATCAAGTAGTCGGTAAAGCGGCGTAAATTCTTTAAATATAAGCTTTTTGGGAGGTTCAGACAATAAAATAACCTCGGCTTTTTTGCCAAGATTATCAATTCCCTTACAAAGGGCGTAAGCGCTCCCGAGCGCATCCCCATCAGGGTGGAGATGCGTCAGGATTGCAAAACTCTTATGTTCACTGATAAAACTAAGTACTTCTTTCATTCACGTTCCTTACTGTTTACATCATCTAAAATCTTGGAGATTTTGATGCTGTATTCAATGGAATCATCGAGCACGAACGTCAGTTCCGGCACACGACGGATATCCACGGCTCTTGCAAGCTTCGTACGGATGAAAGATGCGCCATGATTGAGCGCGTCTATGGAAGCGTTGCGTTTCTTGTCCGTATCATATACGCTGATATGTACCTTTGCAAATTTCAGGTCAGATGTGATCTCCACCCGCGTTACACTGGTCATCGCGGAAAGTCTGTCGTCCTTGACGTCGTTCCTGATGATTTCCGCAAGCGCACGCTTGACTTCTTCGTCGATACGGTTCATTCTGTTTACTGACATATTAAGACACCTACCGTTCTATTTCACGCATTTCAAAACATTCAACAACGTCGCCTTCCTTCAGGTCATTGTAGTTATCAAGGGAAAGGCCGCATTCATAGCCCTGCGCGACTTCTTTCGCATCGTCTTTGAATCTCTTCAAAGAACTCAGCGTTCCTTCATATATAACCACATTGTCCCTCAGCAAACGAACCTGACAGTTGCGTTTTACAACGCCATCCGTCACCATGCAGCCGGCAATCGTTCCTATGCTCGATACCTTGAACGTCTGACGTATCTCCGCATGTCCGATCACAGCTTCTTCGTATTCCGGCTCAAGCATGCCCTGCATCGCCGCCGTAATGTCCTCGATCGCCTTGTAAATGATGCGATACAGTCGAACATCGACTTTTTCATGCTCTGCCGCAGCAGTGGCCATATTATCCGGCCTCACGTTGAAACCGATAATGATCGCATTTGCAGCCGAAGCCAGCATAACGTCCGTTTCGGTGATCGCACCTACGCCGCAATGGATCGCGCGTACGCGGACTTCCTCATTGGACAGTTTTTCCAAAGATTCACGCACCGCTTCCACAGACCCCTGTACATCCGCTTTGATGACAACATTGAGGTCTTTGATCTGTCCCTCTGCGATCTGTGTGAACAAGTCGTCAAGCGATACTTTTGACATCTTTTTGAGCATCTCCGCCTTCTGGCGGTCTTTCCTTTGCTCCGCGACCTGCTTGGTCAATTTATCCGCCGGAGCCGCGTGCATAATATCGCCTGCGGCAGGCACTTCCGAAAAACCGATCACTTCAACCGGCTGTGACGGCAGCGCTTCTTCGACCATCTGTCCCCTATCGTTCACCATCGCACGCACACGTCCATAGGCCGTGCCCGCAACGATCGTATCTCCCACGCGCAATGTACCCGTCTGTACTAGAACGGTTGCGACCGGCCCACGGCCTTTATCAAGCTGCGCTTCGACGATCGTACCTTTCGCAAGACGATCCGGATTTGCTTTCAATTCTCCTACATCCGCAACCAGCAGGATCATTTCCAGCAGCTTATCGATGCCTTCTCCCGTTTTCGCGGAAACCGGTACAACGATCGTATCGCCGCCCCATTCTTCGGGCAGCAGATCGTATTCTGTCAGCTCCTGCATGATCTTCTGCGGGTTTGAATTTTCTCGGTCGATCTTATTGATCGCAACAATGATCGGCACCTCCGCCGATTTTGCGTGATTGATCGCTTCCACTGTCTGCGGCATAATACCGTCGTCCGCCGCAACTACAATAATCGCAACGTCCGTAACCTGTGCGCCTCGAGCGCGCATCGCCGTAAACGCCTCATGCCCGGGCGTATCGATAAACGTGATCTTCTCCCCGTTCAGCTCCACCTGATATGCACCGATGTGCTGTGTAATGCCGCCTGCTTCACTTTCCGTAACCTTTGCCAGCCTGATCTTATCAAGCAGCGACGTTTTACCGTGGTCAACGTGGCCCATGATCGTAACGATCGGCGGACGCTTACTGAGCTGCTCGTCCGTATCTTCCGCTTCGTCTACAAGGATATCCTCTGCGGTTTGCGCAATTTTCTGCTCTAGCTCGATGTTGTATTCGCTTGCAATCAACTGTGCGGTATCAAAATCAAGCTGAGAGTTGATCGTCGACATCATGCCCAACAACAATAATTTCTTCAATATCTCCGATACCGGTTTACCGATTTTTTCGGAGAACAATTTAACAGAGATCTTTTCTTCTGTAATAGTCGCCTTTTCGATCTTGATCGGCTCGATCACCATCTTAGGCTGCTGCTGCTTCTTATGACGCTTTCTCGAACCTCTCTGAAAATCGTCGTCTACAGAAAAAATGCGTTCTTTGATTTTCGGACGCTTGTTCTTATCTTCTTCGATCTGCTTTTTGGTTTTGCCGTGCTCAAATCCACCACCCGATTTTCTGGGTGTAAATTTCTTGTCAGCAACAGGAGGACGAGCAGCGGTCGTTGGTGAAGACTGCGTACGTTGCTGTGGCTGCGGCCTGCGGGATTCAGAAGCACCCTGCCGGGGGGCGGGTTTCCTGTCGTCCGTGCGTTCGCCGGGAACTCGTCTTTCTGTCTGCGGTCTTTCCTGCCTGGGACTTTGTGCCACGGGGGTATTCTGCGGCTTGCTTGCTTCGGCAGGAGCTGCCTTCTGCGGCTTCTTCTCGTCTGTTGCCTCTTGCGGTGGTGCCACGCTCTGCTCCGGTTTTTCAGCAGGCTGCTTTATTACAGGTTCTTTGGCTTCCTGCTCTTTTTGCGCCAAAAGAGCCTGCTCGCGTTCTTCTTTCAAACGCTGCTCTTCGCGTTCAGCACGCGCTTTCTCATTTTTAATCTTTTCTATATCAAGGATTTTCGATTCAACCGCCTTGATTTCTTTGATTTGCGTCTCTGCATCCGTCTGCATTTCCAAAATCGTATTGAAAACAGACTGTGCATTCCCCAAAAGATTTTTGTTTGTTTCTAAAATTTTAATCTTGCTCAATGATTTCACCCCCGGAAGTAGTGCGGTATTTTTCCCATGCATGCTTTGCAAAATTCGGACACACTATCCCAATAATTTTATTGTTTGGTTTATTCAGGCTTTTGCCCAACACATCGCCTTCGCATAAGACAATGATTTTTGTTTGATAATAAGCACATGCGTCTTTACATGCTTTTTTCGTCAGATCAGACGCATTCCCATCCACAACGACTAGTTTGGCGCGACCACTCTTGATCGCCTTATCCACTGATTCCGCGCCATAAACGACTTGTCCCGCGCGTGCCGCAAGTCCTAAAAAATCCAGGAACTT
>NZ_JAYFPU010000066.1:0-1999 GCF_034927525.1 Christensenella sp. | reverse complement strand
ATCACCGTTATCAAGGACGGCAATGTAACAGGATGCTATGAAGCGTCTAAGGTCACGAATGAAGAAATCATATCCGCTATGGTAGGCAGAGAGGCTTCGCTTTTTTACCAGCGTGAGCGCGTAAACATCGGGGAAGAATATTTAAAGATCGAGGGTGTATCGAGGATGCCTGTGGTGCACGAGATCAGTTTTTCCGTGCGCAAGGGAGAGGTGTTCGGCATCGGCGGGCTGGTCGGCTCGGGACGTACGGAGCTGATGCGCCTGTTATACGGTGTGGACAAAAAACAGACGGGGCGTATCTTGATCGACGGAAAAGAAGTCAACATCAGATCGCCGCGCGACGCGATCGCAAACGGTATTTGCATGCTGGGCGAAGACCGCAAGGGCGATGGTATGTTCCTGCAGCGCAGCATCGAGGAGAATATCTGCATTGTCCGCAATGAAAACAGGGTCTTTTTGAACCTCAAGGAAGATAAGAAGTCGACCGAGGAGATGGTCAAAAAACTGAACCTAAAATCAACGGGCGTCGATCAAGATATCGAGCGTTTGTCGGGCGGAAACCAGCAAAAGAGCATTTTGGCGCGCTGGCTTTTGTCGGACTGTAATATCATTATATTCGACGAGCCCACAAAAGGCGTTGATATCGGGGCGCGCGAGGAGATATACAAGCTGATGATCGAGCTGGCGCGACAGGGGAAAGCTATATTGATGGTGTCGTCGGATATGCCTGAGATCCTTTCGATGAGCGACCGGATCGGCATTTTGCGCGAAGGAAAACTGGTAAGTATCATGTCTCCGGAAAACCTGACGGAAGAAAAACTGATGGGGATGTATCTGGGGATCGCACAGGAGGAAAGTCAAAATGAAAGACAATAGCAGAGCATTGTTACAAAAAAACGCGACGCTGAGAAAGGTGATCAGTTCGCAGTCTTTTTATCTGATCCTGATCATTCTGGCAATTGGGATCGTGACGGCGGTGATCAATCCGAAATTCGTTTCAATCGACAATATCAAGGGCGTGCTTTCTCAGGTATCGACGCTGGGGCTGATATCTGCAGGTGTGACCGTACTGATCATATCCGGCAACTTCGATATTTCTATCGGCGCGATCGTGGGCTTTGCAAGTACGATGATGTGTTTGTCCATCGATCAGGGCGCGCCGGACGGCGTAGCTATGCTCGTGGGGCTGGGCGTGGCGGTCGGCTGTTCTGCGCTTAACGGCGCATTGTCCGTACTTTTTAAGGCGCCGTCGTTCATCATCACGCTCGCAACGACAAGTATTTACACAGGCTTGTGCCTGACCATCACCGGGGGCGGCAACGTGACGATATTCAACCGCATGGAATATTTTGCGGGGACATATTTGTTTGACGCGATCCCGCTGCTGTTTGTCATCAGTCTGGTCGGGTATCTCGCCATCCACTTCTTGCTCAAGCATACGCAATTCGGGCGGCGCGTGTTTGCGATCGGCAACAACACGCAGGCGGCTTATCTCGCGGGCATCAAGGTCAACTGGAACAAGATCAAGTTCTTTATCACCAGCGGTATCATGACGGGCATCGCGGTCATCATGCTGGTGTCGCGCTTGGGGGCTGCACAGGCTTCGACGGGCGCGGGCATGGAGCTGCAGGCGATCGGCGCGGTCATCATCGGCGGTGCGCCCATCAACGGCGGCAAAGGAAACATGTTAGGCACGTTCTGCGGCGTGCTGCTGACGGGCATCATCTTCAACGCATTGAACCTCTTGAAAGTAAGCCCGTATTTGCAGCAGATATCATTTGGCGTACTGATCATCGTTTCCATCGCCATCAGCTCTATGCGTTTGCGCGTATCCAAATAAGGAGAGATGTTATGAAACTGCAAAAACTGGAAGAGATCAACCGGAAGATCGCGTATGACTTTGACAAGTTAAAGGCCGAGCATCCGGAGCGCCTGAAAAAGAGGATGAACCTCTCGTTCAGCACATGGGTATTCGGACTCGAAAGCCTTGAAGAATCGG
>NZ_JAYFPU010000069.1:0-9515 GCF_034927525.1 Christensenella sp. | reverse complement strand
TATGCAGAAGGAACTGACGGCGCGGGTCAGAGTAACGGACGTCGACTATGAGGATGTGCCAGAGGTGGACATCAAGCTTTTGAAGCTTGCAAAGGATATCGGCGGCACGGTGGTGACCAACGATTACAACTTAAACAAGGTTGCGGCGGTACAGGACGTTGCTGTGTTCAACATCAACGAGCTGGCGAACGCGGTCAAGCCGATCTTGATGGCAGGCGAGGAAATGAGCGTGACCATCGTAAAGGACGGTAAGGAGCAGAGCCAGGGCATCGGGTACTTAGACGATGGCACGATGATCGTCGTGGAGGGCGCGAAGGGCATGAGCGACAAAACCCTAAGCGTGATCGTGACGAGCGTGCTACAGACAGCGGCGGGACGGATGATCTTCGCAAAAATCAAATAAGCAAATAAATAGGAAACAGGGTGCGGGCTACCGCTCCCTGTTTTTGCCCGTGTTTATCTGCCTACTTGCTCAGACGACGCGATGCCGCGACGACTGGCGGTAACAAGAGGCCGGTAGAAATTGCGATGAACAAAGAAGTACTAAAAAATAAGTGTTGACATCTTGATTTCGCTATGATAATATAGTAAACTGCATTAGCATAGTTGTACTGTGGAGTATTGTCCCATCTCGCGCCCTTTTGGGCGGGTGAAAAATTCGCATAACGAACGGGTTTTAGAGCAACACGGCGTGCTGATGTGTCTTGACTGGTTTAATCAATTTTAAGATAGGAGTTGTTGTTAAGTATGCAGGAAGTTAAGTTTGGAACAAATAAGAGGATGAGCTTTTCCAAGATCAAAGAAGTTCTAGACATGCCGGACTTAATCGAAATCCAGAAAAACTCTTACAAACGCTTTTTGGAAGAGGGACTGGGCGAAGTACTGCAAGACATCTCCCCTATCACCGACTATTCTGAAAATCTTGTGCTGGAATTTGTGGACTACAAAATTCTTGATGCACCGAAGTATGATGTGGAAGAATGTAAAGAGCGGGACGTGAACTACGCCGCTCCTCTTAAGGTGCAGGTTCGCCTTTTAAATAAGGAAACAGGGGAAGTCAAGGAGCAGGAAGTATTTATGGGCGATTTCCCGCTGATGACGGAAAAGGGAACGTTCATTATCAATGGTGCGGAGCGCGTCATCGTTTCGCAGCTTGTCCGCTCGCCGGGCGTATATTATGGCGAGAGTAAGGACAAAACAGGTAAGGATCTGTTCAGTTCTACCGTGATCCCAAACAGGGGCGCATGGCTTGAATATGAAACGGATTCCAACGATTGTATGTTTATCCGTGTGGATAGGACGAGGAAGCTCCCTGTCACAGTTTTCCTGCGCGCGATGGGTCTTTCCAAAGACGCTGACCTGCGGGAATATTTTGGCGACGATGAAAACGTTGAAGCGACGCTGAAAAAGGATAATACCACAACACAGGAAGAAGGCTTGCTTGAAATCTATAAGCGCCTGCGTCCGGGCGAACCGCCGACGGTGGAAAGTGCGAATATGCTGATAGGGTCCCTGTTCTTTGACCCCAAGCGGTATGACTTAGCGCGTGTCGGGCGGTATAAATTCAATAAGAAGCTTTCGATCGCGGAGCGCATCAAAGATCAGGTGGCAGCTTCTAATGTCATCGATGCAAACACGGGTGAGCTGCTTGTTGCTGCGGGCGAAGCGATCAGCGAGAAGAAGGCGCTTATGATCGAGAATGCTGGCGTTAACACGGTAGAGCTTTCTGTCGGTGAAAACGTAGCGCGTGTACACGGCAATAATTTTGTGGACGCGAAGGGTTACCTTGATTTTGATCCGGCGGAAGTAGGCATCAACGAAAAAGTTTATTATCCGGCTTTGAAGGAAATTTTAGACGAGTGCGGAAAAGATAAGGCGCTGTTAAAAGAGCGTTTGGCGGAAGGGCTTACCGTGCTCATCCCCAAGCATATCATTGTAGACGATATGCTCGCTTCGGTGAGCTATTTCTTAGGGCTCAAATATGGGATCGGCTTAACGGACGATATTGACCATCTGGGAAACAGGCGGCTGCGCTCGGTAGGCGAGTTGCTGCAAAACCAGCTGCGCGTAGGCCTTACGCGCCTTGAGAGGGTCGTTCGCGAGAGAATGTCTATTCAGGACATGGACGTGGCAACACCTTCTAACCTGATCAATATCCGTCCGGTGACGGCTTCTATCAAGGAGTTCTTTGGTTCCTCCCAGCTTTCACAGTTCATGGATCAGACGAACCCGCTTGCTGAGTTGACACACAAAAGAAGGCTGTCGGCCCTGGGGCCGGGCGGCTTAAACCGTGACCGTGCGAGCTTTGACGTTCGTGACGTTCACCATTCGCATTACGGACGTATGTGCCCGATCGAGACGCCGGAAGGTCCGAATATCGGCCTCATCGGTTCTTTATCGACATATGCGCGTATCAACGAATATGGATTTATCGAAACGCCTTTCCGTATCATTGATAAGAAAAAAGGCCGTGTTATGGAAAAGGTGCAGTACATGACGGCGGATCAGGAAGAAGATCTGATCGTTGCGCAGGCAAATGAACCGCTTGCTGACGACGGCGTGTTTGTAAACGAGCGCGTTATGTGCCGTGTGCGCGATAAGATCGTTGAGGTTTCGAGAAACGAAGTTGACCTGATGGACGTTTCACCGAAGCAGCTTGTATCGGTTGCTACATCGCTCATCCCGTTCTTAGAAAACGACGATGCGAACCGTGCGCTGATGGGTTCTAACATGCAGAGGCAGGCAGTGCCGCTGCTCATCCCCGAATCTCCTGTTGTGGGAACGGGTATGGAGTACAAGGCGGCTTACGACTCAGGCGTGCTTTCTATCTCCAAAAAGGCGGGCGTAGCGAAAAGCGTAACGGCGGACAAGATCGTTGTTGCAAACGACGACGGTACGGAGTCTGATTTCAATTTGATCAAATTTGCGCGTTCCAATCAGGGTACGTGCATCAACCAGCTGCCCATCGTATATGAAGGACAGCAGATAGAAGCAGGACAGGTACTGGCGGACGGGCCTTCAACAGACCACGGCGAGCTGGGGCTTGGCAAAAACGTACTTGTAGGCTTCATGACATGGGAAGGCTACAATTACGAGGATGCTATGCTCTTATCCGAGCGTCTTGTGAAGGACGACGTATTCACATCCATCCATGTGGAGGAATACGAAGCGGAAGCCCGTGACACGAAGCTGGGGCCGGAAGAGATTACGCGCGACATCCCGAATGTGGGTGAGGAAGCGCTTAAAGATCTTGATTCGCGCGGTATTGTGCGTATCGGCGCGGAAGTTAGGAGCGGGGATATCCTTGTTGGCAAGGTAACGCCCAAGGGTGAGACGGAGCTGACAGCGGAAGAACGCTTACTGCGCGCGATCTTCGGCGAAAAGGCGCGCGAGGTGCGCGACACATCGCTTAGGGTACCGCACGGTGAAGGCGGCGTGATTGTGGACGTGAAGATATTCACGCGCGAAAACAAAGATGAACTGACGGCGGGCGTCAACAAGCTCGTACGTGTTTATATCGCACAGAAGAGAAAGATATCTGTGGGCGACAAAATGGCCGGACGCCATGGTAACAAGGGTGTTATCTCGCGTATTCTCCCGATGGAAGATATGCCGTTCCTGCCAGATGGTACGCCGCTTGACATCGTACTCAATCCTTTGGGCGTACCTTCGCGTATGAACATCGGACAGGTACTTGAGGTACATCTCGGTATGGCGGCGCGTGCGATGGGTTACAAGGTCGCTACGCCGGTATTCGACGGCGCGAGTGAGGAAGACATTGAGGAACTGCTTGCAAAGAGCGGCCTCACGCCGGACGGAAAAACAGTGTTATACGACGGACGCAGCGGGGAACCGTTTGAAAACCGCGTGACCGTGGGTTATATGTATATCTTAAAACTGCATCACCTGGTGGACGACAAGATCCATGCGCGTTCCACAGGGCCTTACTCTCTCGTTACGCAGCAGCCCCTCGGCGGTAAAGCACAGTTCGGCGGACAGCGTTTTGGCGAGATGGAGGTGTGGGCGCTGGAGGCTTATGGCGCGGCGAACACCTTGCAGGAGATTTTGACAGTGAAATCCGACGACGTGGTCGGGCGTGTAAAGACGTACGAATCTATCGTCAAAGGGGAAAACATCCCCGAGCCGGGCGTTCCGGAATCGTTCAAGGTGCTGATTAAGGAAATGCAGAGTCTGGGTCTTGACATCAAGGTGCTTTCTGAAGACCGTGGCGAGATCGCGATCAAGGAAGCGGACGAAGATGATGGCATGCTGATCGACATCAACATCGCGGGGGCGGAAGATCTGCCTGCGGAAGAAGGAGATTTCGATGCGGGTGACATGGTCATCGAGGACATTGACGATCTTTCGATCGACGAACTAGACCTGCCGGATATCGCGGAGCTAGAGGACGAGGAGATCGACTTTGACGACTTCGCGGACGACGTGATCCCGGATATGGAAGAGATAGAGGACGACATCGACCTCACAGAAGACCTCAATATCGATACGGATAGCTTAAAAGACGACGATATGGAGTAAGTGATTTAGTTTAGTAAATTTTTGATAGAGCAGAGAGGAGAGGAGATACCCTTGTTTGAACTCAATACTTTTGATGCGATACAAATAGGCCTTGCATCTCCGGAAAAAATACGCGAATGGTCGCACGGTGAGGTTAAAAAGCCGGAAACGATCAACTATCGTACGTTAAAGCCGGAAAAAGACGGACTGTTCTGTGAACGCATTTTTGGACCGACAAAGGACTGGGAATGTCACTGCGGAAGATATAAGAGGATACGTTATAAAGGTATCGTATGCGAAAAGTGCGGCGTTGAGGTAACGCGCGCAAAGGTTCGCCGCGAGCGCATGGGTCACATTGAGCTTGCTGCGCCTGTTTCGCATATTTGGTATTTTAAAGGGATTCCTTCAAGAATGGGACTGTTACTCGATATGTCCCCGCGGTCTTTGGAAAAGGTACTGTATTTTGCGGCATTTGTCGTAACGGATGCGGGCGAGACAGGACTTGAATACAAGCAGCTTTTGACAGACAAGGAATACCGCGAAGCGCAGGCCAGATTTGGCGAAGAAGCGTTTTCCGCTGGTATGGGTGCGGAAGCGGTAAAAATACTCTTAAAGCAGGTGGATCTGGAAGCAGAAGTAGCCACGTTGCGCGAAGAGCTTAAGACTTGCACGGGACAAAAGCGCGTGCGCGCGATCAAGCGCCTCGAGGTGACGGAAGCGTTCCGCCAGTCGGGCAACAAGCCGGAATGGATCATCATGGACGTTGTGCCCGTGATCCCGCCCGAGTTGCGCCCCATGGTGCAGCTTGACGGCGGACGGTTCGCGACTTCCGATTTGAATGATCTATATCGCCGCGTGATCAACCGCAACAACCGTCTTAACAGGTTGTTGCAGTTAAGAGCACCGGACATCATTGTCAGAAACGAAAAGCGTATGCTGCAGGAAGCGGTGGACGCTCTGATCGATAACGGCAGGCGTGGACGTCCTGTAACGGGTCCTGGCAACAGGCCGTTAAAGTCCTTATCTGATATGCTGCGTGGTAAGCAGGGACGTTTCCGCCAGAACCTTCTTGGCAAGCGTGTCGACTATTCCGGACGTAGCGTTATCGTGGTTGGACCTGAATTGCAGATGTATCAGTGCGGTCTGCCTAAGGAAATGGCGCTTGAGCTGTTCAAGCCGTTTGTTATGAAAAAGCTTGTACAGGAAGGGTTTGCGCACAACATCAAATCCGCCAAGCGTATGGTGGAAAAGGTGCGCCCCGAGGTTTGGGACGTACTGGAAGACGTGATCAAGGGGCATCCTGTGCTCCTCAATCGTGCGCCTACGCTGCACAGGCTGGGCATTCAGGCGTTTGAGCCTGTCTTAGTCGAAGGACGCGCGATCAAGCTGCATCCGCTTGCTTGTACGGCGTACAATGCCGACTTTGACGGAGACCAGATGGCTGTACACGTTCCGCTTTCGGTGGAAGCACAAAGCGAAGCAAGGTTCCTCATGCTTGCGGCAAACAATATCTTGAAGCCGCAGGATGGAAGACCTGTCGTTTCGCCTACGCAGGATATGGTTATCGGGTCTTATTACCTGACCATCCACCGCGAAGGCGCGAAGGGTGAAGGCAGCATCTTTGCTTCTCCGGAAGAAGCGGTGCTTGCTTATAACACAGGAAATATCGATTTGCAGGCGATGGTCAAGATCCGTGTCACAAAAGAAGTGGACGGGGAAATGAAGACGGGTATCATTGAAACCACGACGGGCCGCGTGATCTTTAATAACGCGATCCCGCAGAATCTTGGTTATATGGATCGCTCTAAGCCTGAAAACGAACTGAAATTTGAAGTAGACCAGCTGATCGACAAGAAACAGCTTGGAAAGCTTGTTGACCTGTGCTTTTTAAAGCTTGGGCCGACAAAGACCTCGCACGTTCTGGACGCGATCAAAAAGCAGGGCTTCCACTATTCGACGATCGGTGCGATCACGGTTTCCGTTTCGGACATCAAGATCCCCGGTGCGAAAAAAGAATTGCTTGAAGATGCGGAAGAAAAAGTTGTTACCATCGAAAAGCAGTACAAACGCGGTCTCCTGACAGACAAGGAACGTAAGGACAGTACTGTTAAAGTATGGGAAAATACGACCAATAAGGTAACGGATGCTCTGATGAAGAGCTTAGACCCGTTTAACCCCATCTACATGATGGCGAACTCCGGCGCGCGTGGTTCCACGAACCAGATCAGACAGCTGGCCGGTATGCGCGGACTGATGGCTGACCCGAATGGTGAGATCATCGAAATTCCGATCAGGGCAAACTTCCGTGAAGGACTTACTGTTCTTGAGTACTTCATATCTTCGCACGGTGCGAGAAAAGGTCTTGCAGATACGGCACTGAGAACGGCTGACTCGGGTTACCTGACACGCCGCCTTGTAGATGTATCACATAACGTGATCGTACGTGAGGTTGACTGCTTTGAGAATTTAGGCGAGCAGACGCAGGGCGTGCCCATGAGAAAGCTTACCAATTCCAACGGCAAGGAAGTGATTGAGCCGTTAGAAGACCGCATTCGCGGACGTTATACCTCTAAGGAGGTCAAGGACAGCAAGGGTAAAGTGATCCTCGGCGCAAACGAGATGATTACCCCGGCGATCGCGAAACAGATTGTAGACTTGGGCATTGAAGAAGTCAACATCCGTACCGTGTTTACATGTAAGAGCGAGCACGGCGTGTGCGCGAAGTGCTATGGCGCAAACATGGCGACAGGCGGGCTTGTGGACATCGGCGAAGCGGTAGGCGTTATCGCGGCGCAGTCCATCGGCGAGCCGGGTACGCAGCTGACGATGAGAACATTCCATACCGGCGGTGTTGCCGGCGGCGATATCACGCAGGGTCTCCCGCGTGTCGAGGAATTGTTTGAGGCGAGAAAACCGCGAGGGCTTGCGGTTATTTCTGAGATCGCGGGCGTGGTAACCATCAACGATACGCGTAAAAAGCGCGAGATCACGGTGGCGAACGATTCGGGCGAGGCGAAAACATACCTCATTCCGTATGGATCGCGCGTGACAGTAGAAGACGGACAGGAGATCGAGGCGGGCGACGAGCTGACAGAAGGCTCTATCAACCCGAACGATATCTTGAAGATCAAGGGTGTGAAGGGTGTGCAGGAGTACCTCTTAAAAGAAGTACAGATGGTATACCGTTTGCAGGGTGTTGAGATTTCCGACAAGCATCTGGAGATCATTGTGCGTTGTATGCTCAAAAAGTGTAAGATCGAAGACGCGGGTGATACGTCCATGCTTCCGGGAGAGATGGTAGACATCTTCCTGTTTGAGAAGGAAAACGAGCAGATGATAAAGGACGGCAAGGAACCGGCGACGGCTTCGCGCGTACTCCTCGGTATCACCAAGGCTTCGCTTTCCACAAACAGCTTCCTCTCGGCGGCTTCCTTCCAGGAAACGACGAGGGTGCTGACAGAGGCGGCCATCAAGGGCAAGGTCGATCCGCTCTTGGGGCTGAAGGAAAATATCATCATCGGTAAACTGATTCCGGCCGGTACCGGCATGAAGCGGTACAAAAATATCGACGTGATCTCCAATGTCGTCAACGACGATATTGCGGCTCAGATCGACATCGATGTGATGGACACAGAGCTTTAAGAGAAAAAGATCGATTGCAGGCGGAGGGGGGAAGAACCCTTTCGCCTGTTTTGTAAATGATTGGAGAGGTTTTTGATGAGCGAAAACAACAATAACAATTTAAGCGACGAACAGCGCGAATACAGAAAAAAGTGCGCGATCGCGGATAGCGACCTGTGTAACTGGCTTGACAGGAAGGGCTGCTATCACTGCTATATCAGCACGCTAAAGAGTGACGATGACAAAAAGGCCGCGATGGAGCGCTGGGAAACTACGCTTTCGTACATCCCGGAAAATATCGACGATCTGCATACGAGTGATGATTGTCCGTTCTGTAAGGGGCAGCCGAAAAAGATCGACGGCTATGCTTCCTTTGAGATGGCGCATCCGGAGCCGTACTCTGCTAAGGGCATGTTCTTTGGTATCGGCAAGAAGGTGCGTACGCCCGTAGGATCGCTAGTCACTTTGCAGGCGGGTATTTGTGACGACTGCAAAAAGGCGTTCCGCAAGATGGACTTCCTGCATCTAGGGGTGTTCTTCGGTTTTCTGATTGCGTCGTTTTTGTTACTGCTGATCCCCGGATTTGCAACGCCAATGGCGAACCTGTTCGCTCTGCTGCCTGTGTTGTTTGTGGCGCTGATGGCGTTGGCGGGTTATTTTTTAGGGAAACAGCTGGGCATGAATTCGCTGAAGAAAGCGTCTAAAACGGTGCATGTGGACGTTGCGGAGATACCGCTCGTGCGACAGATGCTGAATAAAGGCTGGTTCTTCTTCCAACTGACGAACGGGATGCCGCGGATATACTTCAAAAAGACGAAGACATATCCCTATCTGCGCAAGCCGCAAACGGAGTGCGCAGACAAGGATGATGACGATCTGCCACTTGACAACATGAATATTTGAATGGTATTATATTTAGGCGCGCTTTTTGCGTTAAAAAGAGGTGTGCGTAAATGTATGATGAACTGAAAAACGCCGAAAATAGGGTCGTGGGCTTAAAACAATTGCTCAGGAGTCTGGAGGAAGAAACCGTGCTTACCGTGTACCTTGCGGACGACGCAGAGGAACATATCAAAGAGCGGATTCTGTATGCAATCGGCGAAATGGAAGTCCACATTGTGAATGTGGAAACAATGAAAGAGCTTGGCGAGGTGTGTGGCATTGATGTGTCCGCGGCCTGTGCCGGTATCATTGAAAACTAATTCCCTTCAGGGTTGCGGGGAATTTTGTCTATAACTTTACAGCATATTTAGAAATAGTATGCTACAGTTTCTTACAAATGCTTGATGCGCAGGCATTTGGGAAGCTGCAATAATTATTGATACGAAATGAAAGGAAGGTGCGTGTATGCCTACCATCAACCAATTGGTTAAAAA
>NZ_JAYFPU010000357.1:0-4038 GCF_034927525.1 Christensenella sp. | reverse complement strand
TTAAATATTGATAAAACTTATCTTTGCCAAGCGCGTCAGATTGAAATGCCTCCGCAATACTACAGTGACTTTGTACAGCCTGCATCATATTCTGCGTGCCATGTGCAGCGCTGCAGGATATCTTTTCACCATCGATGACCGCAGAACCTGTGCACGCATACTCACCCGCAGCATTCTCGTTCATAGCGGCCGCAGCGGTAAACAGCCCAAAGATGCTGCCCGGCTCATAAGGTGTCGCTGTGATCGCATTGACTGACAGCGCCGACAACGCCGCCGCATCATCGCGCGGCGGATTGTTGAGATCGAACTGCGGGATGTTGGCCATCACAAGCACTTCTCCCGTCGCCACGTCCATAACAAGCCCCTGTACGCTGTCAGGCGAGTGATCAGTATACAGTGCACTGCAAGCATCTTCTAAGATGCTCTGCGCCATTTCATCGATCGTCAGCACAACGCTTTGCCCGTCCTGCGGATCGATCAGCATTTCCTGTCCGTTGGGCACGCCGCTTCCGTCCTTTGCAGTCTCCGTGACCTGACGGCCCTGACGGCCTTCAAGAATGCTGTTATAGCGTTTCTCTATTCCCGTCTGCCCTGCTCCGTCCTGTGTCGTATAGCCGATCACCTGCGATGCAAAATCCTTATTGAGATAAAAACGCTTTACATCCTCGATCAGGCTGACGCCCTTCAGCTTCATATTCGCGATTTCTTCGGACTGCTCGGGCGTGATCTGCCGTTTCAGCCAGATTTCTTTTTTCTCAGTGTTTGTTGCTTTTGCATATACATCCTCGCGCGGCATTTCCAAAATGCGCGAGAGCTCGTCTGCCACCTGGTCGGCATTTTCCGCCTTCGCGATCGCTTCTGGCTGGAGTGCGACCGTATCCGCCGCGGCACTCTGCGCAAGCACATACAGGTTGCGATCAAAAATCGTTCCGCGCTTGGCGTCAACCTCCACATCCCGCGTCCATTGCTTCTGTGCTTTTTCCTGCAGCCATTCTCCCTTAAATAAAGACCAATATCCCACTCGTGACATGAGCAGGATAATCAGTACAGACATTATAATTAGTATGACCAGTAATCTTTTTCTGGTTACCAGTACCCGTGACGTTGACAATGTTTACTCCTGTTTAATTCTGGAACCATCCTTTGATTGTATCCAGAATCGTATTGATAAAACCTGAAAATCCGCTTGCAGCAGCATCGCCGTTCGCTTGTGCCCCTTGCGAAATATCTGTGCTTCCTTCCGCCGTCAGAGCATCCTGCACCGTAGACGTCTCAGGCACATCTTGCACTGCTGCTTCCGGCTCCACAAAGACGATCTGGCTGTCCTTCGGTTCAGACATCCCCATTGCAGCCGCCTGCTGACGGATACTGCTTAAGTCTTCACGCAGCGAAACTTCCATTTTTGCCTTATCAAGGTCTTGTGAAAGCGATCCGATGCGCGACTCGATCTGCGCGTTCTGATAATTCAGGTTGCTGATCTGCGAATAACGGATCAGTATCCCCGCCAGTACGGCAAATACCACTGCGATCAGAATGATCGTGGAAACGACCCCTTTTCTTTTGGGCGCTTCATACTCCACCGCGATCGGCTTCACGCCATGATATGCGGTTGCATCCGTTGTTTCCACCATATCGAATCCATGAATGGGTTTACGGCGCGGCTGCGCCGGTCTTTTCACCGGACGTTCGTATGCTCTTTCATAATCCCGTTCATACGCGGGCGCTGCCGCTCTCTGCTGCATTTGTCCGCTTCTTCTGCGTGCCGCCTGCTCATACGGGGAACGGCTGTAGCCATATCCACCCGCTGGAGTGCTCACCTCATATGCCGGGGTCAGCTTCCTGCCGCCCACAACGTTTTTGACGCCTCTTTGACGAACCACTTCACGCGCATCATAAGCATCGCGCCTTTGCTGCTGTTGCTGCTGCGCGCTGCGTGCCGCTTTTTGCCGTTGCTCCTGCTGTCTTGCGCGTTCATACTCCATGCGTTCTTCATATGCCTTTTTGCGCTGCATAGCAATCTTACGCATATTGTAAGCCTGCATGTCAGTGATCCTGCCCATGCGCTGCTGTGCGCTTATATTCGCCGTATTATCGCGCGGTATTCTGATTCTTTCGTAATTATGCGCCTTTTGCGGTATTGCATTCATTTGCTGTCCCTCTTTGCTATCTCTTTTCCACTACCCGCAGCTTAGCACTGCGCGCTCTCGGATTTTCGTTTAATTCCTGTTCTCCCGGAATGATTGGTTTTCTTGTAACGAGTTTGATCTGGCTTGTTTTCCCACATACGCATATCGGGAAATCTTTCGGACACTCGCAGGGATCGAACAACTTTTTAAAGGTCTGCTTGACGATCCTGTCTTCTAAAGAGTGGAACGTGATCACCGCAAGCCTTGCCCCGCTGCTCAGCGCCTCCACATAGTCTTCAAGCGCCTGTCCAAGGCCTGCAAGCTCGCCATTTACTTCAATGCGTATTGCCTGAAAGCTTCTCTTTGCAGGATGCGGCCCCTCGCGGCGTGCCGCAGCCGGTATCGCATTCTTGATGATCTGTGTAAGCTCCTCAGTTGTGCCTATCTCTTGTTGCGAGCGGGCTTCCACAATAAACTTTGCAATGCGTGCCGCCCATTTTTCTTCTCCATACTCGCGCAATATCCGCGTCAGCTCATTCTGCGAATATTCATTCACCACTGTTTTAGCGCTCAATGTGTTATCCCTGTTCATTCTCATATCAAGCGGCGCATCCTGCTGGTAAGAAAATCCCCGTCCCCCCTCGTCTAGTTGATAGGAGGAGACTCCCAAGTCGAGTACAGCGCCATCGATCTTTTCGATGCCATTTGTTTTAAGAACTTCCATGATGCTTTTGAAATCATCATGGACAAACAATATGTTGTCTTCAAACTGTTCCAGTCTTTTTTTGCAACGCTCGATTGCGGCCGTGTCTTTGTCGATCCCGATCAGTCTGCCATCCGGCAATATCCGCTCAAGGATGCCCTGCGCATGTCCGCCGCCGCCCATCGTCCCATCTGCCACCGTCTGCCCGTTCTTAAGGTTCAGAGCGTCTATCGTCTCCTGATAGAGGACGGGGACGTGCCCGCCTTGTCTTGTCATATTCCAAGCTCCGCCAGTTTTGCAAGCGTTTCTTCATAGTCTTTGTAAGCACTGTCGTTATATTCCGCCCAGCCTTCCTTAGACCATATCTCGGCTCTTGTCATCACGCCGATTATCACCGTTTCCTTCACTGCGCCGATATGGTCACGCAGGCGCTGCGGCAGCAATATCCTGCCCTGCTTGTCGCCCTCGCATTCACAGGCGCTCGCAAACAGCATACGCGTGAAGCTTTGTGCTGCAACGTCCGATACCGGCAGGTCTTTGAGTTTACCGGCGAAGTTTTCCCACTCTGCTGTAGAGAACACAAACAAGCATTTTCCCACGCCTTTCGTCACGATAAAGCTCTCGCCCAGATCGTCGCGAAATTTCGCGGGCATAAATACCCTGCCTTTGGCATCTAGATTGTGTGAATATTCTCCAATCAGCATGACCGTCGCAAACTCCTTTCACCACTTTTAACCACTTTGCACCACTTTTAATCAAATTTTAACACTATCACACCCATTATGCAAGTATTATTCAATGAAAATAATAAACAAACGCAAAATATAAATTTTGCGTTTTTTTGTATTCCTATCACGTTTTTTAACGACTGATCAAACGATTCGTTTCAGTTTGAAATCGAGGTAGTCTGCCGACACCAAATTATAGTTTACCGTACCTACCTTTAAGTCTGTCAGGCGGATGTTTTTCAGTATCTCTCCGTGCAGATGTCCAAACACAACTTCTGCCACACCATATTCCTGCAAGATAGCGTTGAACTCCGTATCCCGCACCCCCTCATAGATCGGCGGGAAATGCATCATGACGATCTTTTTCTTATCCTCATATTTCTTTGCACTGTCAAGCGACATCTTAAGCCGCATCTTTTCACGCTCATATATCTTGCGGTCGTTTTCACCAAAACTGTTGTCCTGCGGAAACGTCCAACCC
>NZ_JAYFPU010000356.1:0-4486 GCF_034927525.1 Christensenella sp. | reverse complement strand
AGTCCATAAAAATATTCTGCAATTCTCTTTTCGAATAAGTTCTGATTCCCTTCGTATCAGGATACCCCATCAGCCCCTCAAAAAACTTTCCAGTATGATCCTCCCTGCATCCTGCCCAATACTTAAGGCCAAACTTGTTCTCGATCGCCAACAAGACTTTTCCCCCTGGTTTTAGCATCGACGAGACCATTTTTAGCATTGTCACCGCCGGATTATCCTCCTCGACATAACAAGCCGCATATTCAAGCACGCCTATCAGGGTAATGATGTCGAATTGCTTATCAAACTTTACATCCGTAAAATTTCCCACCCGTATTTCAATATTCTCAAAACGTGCGTTCTTATATGCATTGATCTCAGATCGCCGCAGAGAAATATCATTACACATAACACTTTTGCACTTTTGCGCCAGCAGTCCCGTCAATGCACCACATCCCGCACCAATCTCCAGCGCGTCCTCTGTCCCTGTGAAAGGGTACCACGAAAGTATATTCTCGCGATCTTTATGCAAATGATACAGTATCGCCCAATTATCCGTTTTTTCCAAAGCATACGAATAATCTGCGCTTGTCTTGACTATCTTTAATATTTCTTCTTCTACATCGCCGTCCGAATAATGCAGACTGCTGTCATAATAATCCGTATTGATCAATACGTTGCCGATTTTCATGCCTCGCCCTCATTTGATACTTCTATTTCAGAGTTCATATCAAAATATCCCACAGACACCTTTTCTGTTACCAGGTTTAAGTTAATCACATCATAAAGCCTATGGAAAATTTTTAACTCGCCATTTTCCACATATTTTGTGCAACCAAGTGATAAAAAGTACTGTGGTCCTTGTAAATTGATTGATTGCCTAAAAGCAATCTCGACAATCTGTCCTGCTTTTATAACCCCTATCTCGATCCCTTCAAGGTCAGTATTGGTTCCTGTGATCTCCGTCCCCTTAATATCCTTAAATGTAAAGGCAAAAATGGGTTCTTCCACATCCTGATGGAATAAGACCTTCATCTTAATTGTATATTCGTTGCCTTTGTTACACGTCACAGCGATTCTTCCATTAGAATCAAAAATCCCAAAATCAATGATCTCTGCTTCTTTTGATCCATATTCCAAACATGAAGGATTGATCCCGTAGCTTGCTTTCCATTCCGTCACTTTTTCTGTTGTACTGCCATCGCCGGTCTTTTCTTCGGTCTCCTCCTGCACATCAAGCCCTGCAATCAACTTTTTATATTGATCTACAATCATTTTAGGGGCTCCATTAGATATAACTTCGCCATCATTTAGCAAATACGCCCTATTACAATACTTAATAATACTGCTCATATCGTGAGTAACAAATAATATCGTTTTTCCGGCTTCTTTAAAATCCTGAAACTTTTTATAACACTTTTGCTGGAAAAAGATATCCCCTACTGAAAGCGCTTCGTCAACGATCAGGATATCCGGTTCAACATTGATCGCCACTGCAAAAGCCAGCCTGACAAACATGCCCGAAGAATACATCTTGACCGGCTGGTTTACAAAATCCCCAATATCCGCAAAATCGAGAATACTTTGCATCTTCGCATCCATCTCTTCTCGCGAAAACCCCAAGACCGAACCATTCAAATATATATTTTCTATCCCAGTATATTCAAAATTAAATCCTGCACCTAGTTCAAGAAGCGCAGAAATCGTTCCTTCTGTATTATAAGTGCCCGAACTTGGTGTAAGCACACCCGTTAAAATTTTAAGTAAAGTACTCTTGCCCGAACCATTTTTTCCTACAAAACCAACACATTCTCCTTCTTTGACCTCAAAGGAAATATTTTTTAACGCAAAAAATTCCTTATGTCGTTTTCTTTTACCAACACTTAGAGCCTCTTTTAAACGATCAGACTTCCTGTCATATAAAGGATATATCTTCGTCACGTTCTGAACACTTACTGCAATTTTACTCATGTTTTCCTCGCAAAGCCTCACAGTACATCTGCAAAATGAGGCCGTAATTTTCTAAATACCATAGCTCCTATCACAAACAATACTCCTGTAAATATCCAGAAGTATAACGTTTGCTCCGGATTCTCCCAAAATCCTCGCTGATAAAGAAATGTGTCCCTCATACCCTGTGTAATATAATAGACCGGATTAGCCTTGGCAATAACGCCGAGCCACGACGGCATACCTTCAACCGTCCAAAAAATAGGGGTCAACCAAAATCCAAGCTGTACAATGATGTTAACCATTGCCGACAAATCCTTAAAAAACACAGCAACCGAGGATAGTATCCAGCTCACTCCTACACATAACAGTATCTCGGCGGCCATATAATACGGAATCTGGAGAACATAAGGCGTGATCGGTATCTGAAAGACCGCCATGATAATGAAAATAAAACCTATGAAGAACAAATTCAAGAACAAACACGATAACACCTTAACTAGAGGAAGCATACTCGTACGAAACTTGATTTTCTTTACAAGATAACTGTACTCATATAGCACATTAACCGACCCGGTCAGGCAATCAGTGAAAAACATCCATGGAATATATGCAGGCACAAACCATGCAATGAAGGGAATGTTGTCTACTGGAGAACTTTTGAAAACAGTAAACACAAACCAGAATACCAGAATCGTAATAATCGGTATCACAAAACTCCAAAAGATACCAAAGAAAGAACCTGCGAACTTTGACCTGAAATCATTCTTCGCAAGGCTCCATATCAATTGTCGCTTTTGATAAATTTCCTTGAGAAAAAGAAAGAATTCTTTTGCTTTATTTAACATAATCTTCCTTAATGTATATTATATTTCTTGCTGTTATGCTATATGATTCTATCACAATACGAAATCTAAGTAAAGCACCTGGAAATTGTGTATACTATTGGAGTTTCTCTGACGGCTTCATAGAAATCATCACATCAATATACTCTGCACGCACTCCAAACTCTAAGTTGTCCAGTGTCAAAATTTTAGTAAAAAGGCCGCTTGTTCGAAAAATACGATCTACGATATCATATCCCCACTCCCAGGCTCTCATATCCAGTGGAGGCTCTCCTTTCATATATTCATCACCCGTCCAATAAAAGATTTCTCCATTCATTCGCTTAATGCTATTGTGGGATTTATGATTCTTCCTCACCAACGGCAACGTAAAAATATGAGCACCTCCGGGTTTAAGCTGTCCTGCAATTTGTTGAAACACTTGTTCATAATCATATATTTGATTTAATATTTCTTGTGTTATAATAATATCATATTGTTTTTTGGCATCCTGAAATCTGTCTATATCCCAAATCGCCCCATCGTAAGCAGTAGACCCATATTCTCTACTCTGCTGTGCCAGTCTCCGGCTGACCTCTCTGTTCACGGAACCATATTCAAAAACAGTCTTTTCGTGCCAATCTGGCACTGTTTTTTCCAATGCCATCAAGAGCGCACGTTCTCTCGGCAACGAGCCACACTTCATACATTTATAATCATCCCGGAGCCATTCTCCTTCAGATTCAAATTGAGTTTCCTGCCCGCAACAAGGACAATATCCAAAATTTTTCAAAAACATATTTTTCTCCTTATAAACTTACGCGCTTTGTTACTTGTAGCTTACCAAAACTTCGCAGTATTGACCACGTATTCCAAGTTCCAGACTTTCCGTTTCAAATATTCTGGTAGTCATCCCACTGCTTTTATAAATAAAATCCATAATAACATATCCCCAATGATATGTTACAGGGCTGCCCTTGTCACTAATCGGATTCCCGTGATATTCAGCAGTGTGCAGGAAATGTACTTCCTTATTCTCTAAAACTGCCCATTTCTCCGTCTGCGCTCGTTGATTAATCAATGGAACTGTGAAAACATGTGCCCCGCCAGGTTTTAGTGTCCGCGCAATTTCCGCAAATGCTCTTTCCGGGTGAAAAAGATGCTCCATTACATCTTGCGTAACAACCAAATCGAATGACTCATCCGGAAAAGTCTGCCGTTCCAGGTCCTCGTTTTGAAACCACCCAAAAGACTTCCCCAAAGGCACATCATCATAATACTGTGTCGCCAAATAATGCTGACATCCATTTCTTAATCTGCAACTGGCTCCATCGCCCGAAGGCGAACTTTCGTGAATCGAAAAAAACTCCCATTCAGGAAAATTCATTAAAACAACATTCATCAAAGCACGCTGCCTCGGAATAGATCCACATTTGGAGCAGACATAGTGGTCGCGATATGCATTCCCATTCAGTACAAATTCTGTTGCGTCATTACAACAAACACAATGGCCATAATTCTTCCACATTCCCAAATCCCCTTTATCTACAATTAATTACAGGAGAGTCAATCAATGATCTCTCCTGCATTACTACCCATTCATTTTTCTACAAGATATATGTTTTGCCCAGCAATCAAAGGCATCTCCACTTCACTGCCTTCAGGGTTCTCCGCCTTTATACTCTCCGCCATCATCCCTGTTACATTAACAACATCTCCTGCTTTTAAAGTAT
>NZ_JAYFPU010000150.1:0-11372 GCF_034927525.1 Christensenella sp. | reverse complement strand
AGACAAGCAATTATACGATCGCAGCGAATTCGCTGCAAGAAAAAACCTCGCAAACGCGAGGTTTTTTTGTTATTCGTATATCTTCACAATATCCTCAAAGGGCTTGAATTCCCGCATCTCCGGCCTCTCTGCTGCCTTGCCGAACGGCATCTGCGCCACAAGCTCCCAGGTCTTGGGGACGTTCCATTCCTCACATACCACCTCGTCCACCAGCGGATTATAATGCTGCAGAGACGCGGCAATCCCCTCTTCCTCAAAAACAAGCCACAGCGCATATTGCAAGATCGCGTTGTTGTGCTGCGAAAACTGGCTGAACTTGTCCGCATAAAGCGGAAAATCCTTTTGATACTTTTTAACGACCTGCGTATCCTCAAAGAAAAGGATCGTACCATTCCCGCCACGGAACCCGTCCATCTTGTGCTCGGTACGCGCAAATGCAGATGCCGGCGTTACCCCGCGTAAAATTTCCTTGGTCTCGTCCCAGAATTTTTCATGCTCACAGCCCATCAGCACGACCATCCTCGAGCTTTGCATATTAAACGCATTGGGCGCGTAAAGCGCAAGCCGCAGCATTTCCTCTATCTTTTTCTTTGTAATCCCTTCGTGCCGTTCCAAAACGCGGATCGAACGGCGGTCACGCATCACTTCGTTCAGTTTCGTCCTCATTTTTTACAACCTTCACTTCTTCCTGCTCGTTTGTGTCCTTCCATTCACGGCACTGGTCAAGCCGCAGCCCGCCGTCGCCGTAATCCTTGTCCTTTGCAAACTTCACAAGCTTGCGACACGGAAAAACCTCACACTGCCCGCAATGCAGCAGTTTTTTCTCCTCACAGCAGCTTTTGATTGGGCAACGCGCCGCCCACACAGGCTTATCCCTGCCCACACAGCCGCCGCACTTCTCAAAATATCCGCAGTCCGCACAAATTCTTCCGCATCTGGATTCTATCATACTATAGATACCTCTTTTTTTCCTGTTTTAATCAATTTCTATTTTCTGCCGTTCCTCAAAGAGCATGTCCGCATGCGCAAGTCTCGTGTTTCTGCGCAGCGAATTCTTCGTGGAACGGATAAAATCACTGTTATCTTTTTCTTCAAACGGCAAATGGAAAACGATCATACGTTTTGGACGGATCACGTCCGTCAATATCTCCCTGCCACGGTGCAGCGTAATATACGGGAAATTCATCAGCGCCAGATCGACCGGCTTTTCCCCCAGCATATTACGGATCGCCGCCTTGTCAAACGAAGCGTCTCCAAACACCGCGATCCGGTATCCGTCGATCTCCAGCACAAAGCCATAATTAGGTATGCCCGCATATTCCGGCCCGTCATGCGTCAGACGGCAGCAGTGCAAAAACACGCCGGACAAAAGCAATGTTTCCTCCTCCGCATCCAGCACATGTACGTTTTCCCTGTCCGCAAAATCCGCAATGGGCGATACAAACTCCGTATCCGGATGGTTCTTCAGAAAACGCCGCGTCCACCGCTCGCTGTAATGATCTGGATGGTCGTGCGTATAAAGCATCAGATCGATTTTTTTAAATTCGCCGTTCCCTTCCGCAATATCTGTCAGCAGATCGCCGGGCACACTTGAAAAAAGCGTCGTATACCTGTCGTGCATCGCGTCAACCAATATTTTTTTACCGTGATACGATATCAGCACGCCCGCATTCGCGGTCAGCATCACAAAATCTTCCATGTCTTTCCTTTCGTCATTTCTGTACATCTATTATATGCTAAAATACGCCTGTTTTCAAATCCTCTTTTTGCGCTGCGTCCACCACAAAATCGCAACTACCGCGCCGCCGAAAACGATCCACCAGTCCCCCGCCCGCACATACGGCGTTATCTCCTCAACGAAGGACACGTCTGCGTACATGATACCATCTGTATTTGAGGCAAGTCTTTTCGTCACCGCGCCCTGCGGCGTAACGATCGCGCTTACGCCCGTGTTGCCCGCCTGCACGACATACCGCCCCGTCTCCACTGCGCGCACGGCAGACTGCGCAAAGTGCCGCCCAAGCGGCGCGTCCCCCACAAACCACGAATCGTTGGTAAATACGCACAACAGCTGTGCGCCTTTCCCTACCGTATCTGCGGCAACGTCCGAAAACAGGCTTTCAAAGCAGATCATCGTTCCTACCGGGCCGTACTCCGTGTCAAACACGCCGCGGTTTTCGCCCACAACAAAGTCAAACGGCCGCTCATATCCGTTCTCGAAAAACGGCACCATCCGCTGCTTGTGGTATACGTCCGGCACATTGCCTTCCGGCGTCACCATAAAAACAGAATTACGCAGCTCATAGCCGTGTATACCGTATACGCCCAAAAACAAATATCCGTCCGACTCGCGCGTGATGTCCGCACACGCCTTCCTAAGCGCATCTTCCTCCATAAACGATCCATAGACGGAATTTTCCGGCAACAGGATAATATCAGGCTTTTCGCCCGCCGCTTCATGCGCCATGCCGATCGCCTTTTCAAAGCGGCCCTGTCCCCCGTTCTGTGCAAAGGAAACGTTGTACTGCACCGCCGCCACGCTCACATCGGGTACCGGCAATGGTTGAGCGATGCGCGCCATGCCAAATACAAAATTGACCAGAAACACCGCCACCGCGGCAATAAAGTACCATCCCGTTTTTAATTTGTTTTCCCTGCGCGCCAAAATCCCCTGCGCCAATAACACGTTCACCGTGACCATCAGCGCGCTTACCAGCAATATCCCGCCTAGCTGCGCAACTTGCACCACGGGCAAAAACGCCCATTGCGTCACGCCCAGCCGCACACACGGCAGTCCCAGTACGCCCGCGCCAAACAGCCATTCCGCGCCCGCCCAAAGAATGCCCATCAGCGGCGCGCGCAAAAATGCCGGACAAGGCACGACCACCCCTGCAAAGATGACAGCCGTAAGGATCACGCCCTGCAAGACGGAAGCCCCCAGCCACCCAAGCGTCAAATACGCTCCTGCCATATCTCCCGTCCGTCCGGCGATATCCAGCATAAAAAAGGCGGCGTAATAACATAAAAAAAGCGCGGCACAGAATACAGCCGCAAGGCCAAGCACACGCTTCTTTCTCTTTTCTCTGAATAGAACAACAAAAAAGGGAACCAAAAGCACCCACAAAAACGGCGCAAGCCACGCAATATCAAAGCATAGCGCACATACGATCCCGCACACAAGCGCAATCAGAAATTGTCCCCAATCGTTTCTTCTCATACCTCTTACGGAGCGATATCGCCCACCCCGTTTAAGATGTACCCCGGCCGGTATGGGAAATTATTGGGCGTTTTTTCCGTGCTCACGCCAGATAACACAAGCACCGTCTCCATGCCGGATTCCACGCCCGCAACGATGTCCGTATCCATCCTGTCCCCCACCATCACCGCGTCCTGCGCATGCAGCCCAAGCATCTTGAGGCCTGTGCGCATCATCAGCGGGTTCGGCTTGCCCACAAAGTAGGCTTTTTTGCCTGTCGCTACCTCAACGGGCGAGATCATCGCGCCACACGCAGGCATGATACCGTTTTCGCCCGGCGCATTGATGTCGGGGTTCGTGCCGATAAGCTTTGCCCCCGCCAGCACAAACTGCACCGCGCGCACATAGCTGTCATAAGATAAGTTGCGCGTTTCCCCCACGACCACATATTCCGGGTCTACGTCATTGATGGAAATGCCCGCTTCATAAAGCGCGTTCGTTAGTCCCGCCTCGCCGATCACATAGGCGCTGTTTTTCTGCGTTTGCTTTTTTAAGAATTTCGCCGTTGCAAGCGCGCTCGTATAAAAATTCTCCTCGGGGATCTCAAGCCCCATGCGCTCCAGCTTTTGTTTGAGCTCCTTTGGTGACCGCTCGCTCGCGTTGGTCAGGAACAAAAACCGCTTATCCTCCCTGATCAGCCATTCCACAAACTCCTTAACGCCTTCAAGAAGCCTGTTCCCATGATAGATCACGCCGTCCATGTCACATATAAAACCTTTTTTATCCCGCAGTTCACTCAAATCAACCATAGCCGTTTCCCCTGTCTTTTTTGATATTTTTATTATAATCCGTCCCTGATTTCTTAGCAACTCGCTTTGTGCAATATAAGCTAATATAAACTGTTTTCATGCACAGTATTCCCTTATTCTCACGTTTGTCCGGTTTACTTATTTTTAGAATGCGTTATAATAAGATTAAAGCTTCAATGAAGGAGGATATTTTTATGGCAAACATTATCGAAGACGGCATCAATTTTGGAATGGGTCTTTTTGCATATTCCCGTGAGAAGATCGAAGAAATGGTAGAAAAAATGGTGGAAAAAGGCGAAGTGCAAAGGAAAGACGCACAGAGCTTTGCCAGCGACCTCGTCAAAAAAGGCGAAGTGCAGAGAAAAGAGCTAAAGCAGATGATCACCAGCGAAGTACACGATACGCTGCACGATGTCGGCCTTACTGCTGATCAGCACATCACCAAAGACGACCTGCGCGCCATCATTCGTGAAGAGATCGCCGCAGCTAAAAAAGAAGACAAATAAACAGCCTTGATTTGAGGAGGGAAGCGCCATCGCGTCCACTAATTTAAAGCGCTACAGGGAGATCCTGTCCGCTTTCAACCGGAATGGGCTTGGATTTTTGTTCGTAAAATCGACGCTCAGCAAAAATCCGCAGAAAATATTCGAAAGCGAACAAAAGCAAAATCTGCCGTCCGTAGGCGAGCGCGTGCGCAAAATGTGCGAGGAGCTCGGCCCTACGTTTGTAAAACTGGGGCAGATTCTTTCCACGCGCACAGATATCGTCACCGAAAACGTGGCCAAGCAACTGCAAAAGCTGCAGGATTCTGTCGCGCCTTTTTCGTTTGCGGACGCAAAACAAATGATCGAAACAGAGCTTGGCGATACGATCGAGAATTTGTTCGCCGAGTTCAATACAACGCCCGTCGCCTCCGCTTCCATGTCACAAGTATACGCTGCGCGGCTCTTTTCCGGCCCCAAGGTCGCGGTCAAAGTGCAGCGCCCGGACATCCGGCAATGCATCGAAACAGACCTCGATATTCTGGAAAAACTCGCCAAGCTGGTGGATAAATATTCCAAATACGGTCAGCTGTACGATTTTACAGGCATGGTAGCAGAATTCCGGCGCGTGATGCAGCAGGAGATCGACTTCACCAAGGAAGGCGAAAATACAGATTTTTTCCGCGAGAGCGTCGCCTCACAGCCCAATATCCGCGTACCGAAAATCAAGTGGGTATATACGACGCAAAAGGTATTGACTATGGATTTTGTGGAGGGCATCAAGATCAATAATCTGGCCGCCCTTTCCGCGGCAGGCGTCGACACCTCAAAAATCGCATACGAATTCACCAATTCGCTGATCAAGCAAATCCTTGAAAACGGCGTGTTTCACGCAGACCCCCACCCGGGCAATGTGTTTATCGTCGACCAAAAATACGTCGAATTCATCGATCTTGGCATGGTAGGAACGGTCAACAACCGTTTCCGCAGGCAGCTTAACGACCTTGTCCTCGGCATCGCCACGCGCAACACGCTAAAGATCGCGCAAAGCATTACAGATATGGATGTGGAAGATGCGGACGTAAATATGGATGAGTTTGTCCGTTCCCTCGACAGCCTCTTAGACGAATATTTGTATGTACCCTTGGGGGAGGTCAACATCGCCAGCGTCTTTACAAGCGTTTTTCAGCTCGCCGGCGCTTATCAAATGAAAATACCGCGCGAGTTCACGCTTGTCGCAAAATGCCTTGGGACGGCACAGGGCGTGGTAGAACAATTAGACCCCAACGTCAGTATCCTTGCCATTGCCGAAAAAACGGTCAAAGGCATTTTATATGATTATATCAAAACCGACGATTTCAAAAACGAAATGCGTACCTTCGCCCTCGATTGGACGGATGTACTAAAAGGCATCCCTTCTTCGCTCATCACGTTCATGCGCAGACTCCAGAAGAACGATTACGCAGTCGAACTCAAGGTGCGCAACCTGGAGCGCATGGAGCAAAATATCGAGCGCATGTTCAACCGCATCTCGTTTGCAGTCGTACTTCTTGCCGTGTGCATTGTGATGGCAGGCGTTATTATCAGTGCCGGCTACTCAAACTTCGGCAACAGCGATCCGGATATCTATAATTTGAGCGCGTTCGCACTGGGTGCGGGACTGCTCATTTCCATTATTATCGTTTTCGGGATCGTTATATCTATGGTCAAATCCAGTAAGAAAAACAAACGCAAATAAGGAGGAACACACATGAAACTCGGATTTTTTACGGCAAATTTTACAGAAAAACCATTGGAAGATGTCATTAAGCTGATCGCCCCTTACGGTTACGAATCGCTTGAGATCCCCGCGTACGAGGGAAACGGGCAGCTTGAAACAGCAGATATATTGAAGGGCGATACCGCCCAGCAGATCAAAAAGATGGTCGCGGGCTATGGCATGGATATCTGCGCGCTCAGCAACCATTCCGACTCCTTCCTCATCATGGGCCCCACGGGCAAGGATACGGACTTCATCTACAAAGGAACGGCGGAAGAAAAGATCAAGCATGGTGCGGAAAGCCTGATCCGCACTGCACAGGCGGCAAACGCGCTCGAAGCGACGACGGTCGTCGGCTATCCGGGTGTTGAAAACTGGGGGCGCTTCTTCTTCTTCCCTTATGGACAGGGCTGGGCAGAATACGAAGAACAGTTCGCCGACCGCTTCACGCCCATCCTCGATAAATTTCAGGAGTACGGCGTACGCTTCGCGATCGAGATTCACCCCAACAGCTTCGTGTACGACACACTGACTGCGGAACGCGCGCTCGAGCTTGTTGATTACCATCCCGCGCTCGGCTACAACTTAGACCCGGCAAACGTCATGTACCTCGGGCTGAGCGTAGAGCTGATGATCGACCGTCTGGGCGATCGTATCTATCACGTACATGCCAAGGATGCACAGATGGTCAAGCAGAACATGCCTCTTGGCGGTGCGCTCATGCAGGGCGATATGAAGCGCCTTGACCGTTCCTTTAGGTTCCGCATCCCGGGCTGGGGGCAGACACACTGGAAGGACGTGATCACCGAGCTTTCGATGGTCGGCTACCAGGGCGTACTGAGCTACGAGCATGAAGACGTGACGATGAGCCGTATGGACGGCGTGGAAAAAACCGCCGCTTACCTAAAACCGCTGCTCATCAAAGCGCCGTACGAAGGCCGTACCGACAAGCTGTTCAGCGACGACAAATAAGAAAAACAAAAACCGGTCTCCTGATCAATCAGGAAGCCGGTTTTTTATTCCATTTGATCAATACTCTTTCATCTTGTCCTTTAGAAACGCGATCGCTTCAAATATCCTGTGATGGGCAGACGGATCGTCGTTTGCCCACATCTCCGCCGCCATAAATCCCTGATATCCGATGTCGTGCAACGTCTTGAAGCAAGCGTCAAAATCCACGATCCCGTCACCGAAAAACGTATTGCGCACGTCCCCGGGCATCACGTCCTTCCATTCGACCTCCGCAATGTGCCGCGCGCCGCACGCCATATCGTGCGTAGGGTCGTTGCCCATCGCGGTGATGTTTCCCGGGTCTACGTCCAGCCCCAGATAGCACGTGTCAAACATACGCACATAGCGCATCGCTTTTTGCGTGGTATCCATAAACTCACTGTCCATCGTCTCAAGCGCCAGCACCGTGCCCCGGCGCGCCGCGTGCTCCACGCATTCCTCCAAAGACTGTACAAAATATCCTTCGGTCATCATGTTGCGCGGCTTTTCGTATTCGTCATAGCTCGCAAACTGGATCGCCCTCACCCCGATAAAGGCCGCAAAATCCATCGCGCTCTTTAGCAGCCGCACACCCTCGCTGCGCACCTCATCGTCTTCGCTCCCGAGCGGGTAAAAACGGTTTGCCGTAAAAGCAAAGGTATAAAGCGGCATATCCTTTTGCTCGGATGCCCGGCGGATTTTTATTTGCTCCTCTTTGTTTTGCAGACGGTCAAGCTTTTGTGGTGTCGCGTCAATGGCGATCTCAAAATAATCGTACCCCGCTTCGCGCACCAGCGCAAACTTGTCCTCCCAGCTCCACGTGGTGCACACCGATTTCTCGTACAGCCCAAAGGGCAGATCCCTCAGCTTTTTACGCATACGCTATCCTCACACCAGCTTTTCCGGCGCTTCCAGTAACGTCCGTACGCTTTTTAAAAATCGTCCCGCCGGCGCGCCGTCGATCACCCTGTGGTCGTATGTGATGGCGATCTGCATGATCTTACGCGGCTCGATCACCGTACACGCCTCGTCCGTATACCGCGGCAGCACACGCACTGCGCCCACACCCAAAATCGCCGTCTGCGGATAATTGATGATAGGAGTAAAGATCAGCACGTCGAGCATACCGATGTTGGAAACGGTAAACGTGCCTTTCTTCATTTCCTCGTTGGTGATCTTGCCTTCCTTGCCCTTTTGCGCAAACGTATCGATCTCACCCGTGATGTCGAACACATCGCGGTCGTCTGCGTGCATAACCACCGGAACAGCAAGCCCCTCCGGCAAATCCACCGCGCACGAAATATTTACGTCAGAGCGGTATACGATCTCCGCACTGCTTTCCAGATACGATGTGTTCACGATCTCATACTCTTTTAACGCATACGCCGCCGCCTTGATGATGAACGCCGTCACAGAGACGCGCTTGCCTTCGCCCTTCAGTTTTTTCATCAGGCCGAACGCAGCCGTCATGTCGACTTCCATAAAGTTTGTCAGGCGCGCCGTATGCTCACAGCTTTCCACCATGTTCTTAGCGACCGTTTTGCGCATTGCCGAAGCCTTGACGACACGGTCGTTTGCCTCGATCTCGACCGCTGCCTGCGTGCCGCCTTTTTTGCTTTGCTCAAACGCGTCTATCTCATCTTCCGTGATCTTGCGGTCGCCGCAGAAACGCGCAAGCTCGTCCGCGTCGATGCCCTTCTGCGCGATCAGCTTGCGTATCTTGGGCATCATCTTGCCCTGTACATTTTTTACAGGCACAGCCACCTGACGCACCACCGCCGCTGCCGCCGCTTCTTCTTTTTCTTTGTTCTCAAGCTGCGCCATCAGGCCGGAATAATCCTCCCCAGCCTGCCCGATCACCGCGATCGGTGTGTTAACAGGGTAAAGCTCGCCTTCCTCCGCGATCAGCTTGAGTATCACGCCATCATAGATAGAGAGCATATCCTCCGTCTCTTTTTCGTTTTCCACCGAACAGAGCGGGTCGTCAAGCTTCACCGTGTCGCCTTCACGCACCATCCACTTGGCGACCGTGCCTTCTTCCATGGTCAGCGTCATCTTAGATAAAACGATAAATTCTGCCAATGCCCTATCTCCTTTATTCCATCACTTTGAAAACAGCGTCCAGCACGTCCTTTTTGCCTACGCTCAGGCTTTCGATCAGGCGCGAGTTAGAGGGATTGGGAACGTCCTTACATGCCACGCGCAGTACGGGAGCCGACAAATCCTCAATACATTCCTCCGCAATAAACGCCGCAAATTCAGCGCCTGCGCCGCCCGTCTTAAAGCCTTCATAGGCGACGATCGCGCGTCCTGTCTTGGCGACCGATTTACGGATCGCTTCCTTGTCATAAGGAAGGATCGTGCGCAGGTCGACGACCTCCACGCTGATGCCGGATTTTTCCGCATCCGCCGCCGCCGCAAGCGCATCGTGCACGCCCACGCCATAGGTGATGATGGAAACATCCGTACCCTCGCGCTTTACGTCCGCCTTGCCGATGGGCAGCACATATTCTTCCTCCGGCACCTCGCCCTTTACCTGGTAAAGCGGCGAATATTCCATAAAGACCACAGGGTCGTTGTCGCGGATCGCAGCCTTAATGAGGCCCTTCACATCATAAGGTGTCGACGGAACGACCACCTTTACGCCCGGCGAATTGACGAACATCGCGTCAAAATTCCCGCAGTGGTGCGGCCCCGATACGATACGCATCCAGTTGCACGTACGCACGACCATAGAGCAGTTGATCTTTCCGCCCGACACATAGTGCAGCGTCCCCGCCTGGTTGTGTATCTCGTCTAACAGCAGCGGCATCAACGAGCCAAACATGATCTCCACCACCGGACGCATACCGAACATTCCCGCGCCTACCGCCACGCCTCCGAGAGCCGCCTCAGAAATAGGCGAATCGATCACACGTCCCGGGAACTCTTTATCCAGCCCGTCCGTCACCTTAAACATCCCGCCCTGCTCCTGTCCCAGCGATTCACCGATCTGGAACACGTCCGGGTCTCTTCTCATTTCCTCTGCCATGCCTTCGCGCAGGGCTTCAATAAATCTCATTGTTTTCATTGTTTGTCCCTCCCTCACACAACCGGCTGGCTGTAAACCTGATCCATACCTTCGGTGGGTTCAGGTTTTTCACTGTTTCTGCCAAATTCAACGCCGTCCATCACCTTCTGATGAACGCGTTCCTTGATCTGTGTGTCAAGCCCGTCCGTCAAAACGCCCTGCTCCTTGAGCTTTGTTTCATAACGGTAGATCGCGTCAACGTCAGGCTGCTTGAATCCCTCGATCGCCTCCGGCGTATTGCGCGCGCTGTTTACGCTATCCGTCCATTTGTTCGTGATGCACTCAAGTAGGCACGGCCTGCCGCCCGCGCGGATGCCGTCCATAAATTCGGAAGCCTTTTCAAAGATCGCGTCCGGATCGTTTCCGTCCACTGTCGCGCCCTGCATATCATAGGCAAGCGCACGCTTAGAAAGCCGGTCGACAGCCGTCGTCTGTGTACAGTCGTTCCACATCTGCCGGTTGTTGAATTCGATGACATATAAGATCGGCAGGTTCTGTACCGCCGCTAAGTTCATACTTTCATGGAATGTGCCGCGGTTGGTGGAGCCTTCTCCGCCCACGCATACGCACGCCGCGCCGTCGCGCTTCGCTACAAAGCCCGCGCCCGCCGCGATTCCCCATTGCGCACCGACAATGGCGTTGCCCGTCAATGCCTTTTTGCTGATATCCATCAGGTGAATCTGGCCGCCACGCCCGCGCGTCGCGCCCGTCACACGTCCGAACATCTCTCCCCAAAACGCGTTATAGTCACAGCCGCGTGCAAAATAGTGTCCGCCGCCACGGTGTCCTGTGATCAGGTAGTCTTTGTCGTCATATACCTGCGCCAGCGTCGCCGGGATCGCCTCCTGTCCCAGACAGGGCAGCATATGCCCTTCGATCTCGCCTCTTTTGTAAAGCTCCATCATCTTCAGTTCAGATTCTCTTATGAGCAGCATCGTCTCATAAATCGCTAATTTTTGTTCCTTGGAAAGCTGCATGATAACCTCCTGTGGTTATTGATAATGTGGTTCTATCCCTATTGTTGCGCTTCGTTTGCACAAAGTCAACAACCCTCCGCCGTGGGGGG
>NZ_JAYFPU010000250.1:0-3697 GCF_034927525.1 Christensenella sp. | reverse complement strand
GGCAATAAGCACGACCACAAAGCACCCCCCTCTTAAACAATATGTTTAAGAGGAGTTTTTGTCTAAAAGGACATGTTTTAATAGAATTTAGCGGGAAAACTGCGCAGATGAATTCTAGGAGATACGGGGTGCAGTCAGGATAATAAATATATTTAGATTATCTAATTGCATATTCAGAACTTAAGAGGTTTGGGATATCGTTTCGTTTTGAAAGACTAAAATCTTCAATTGCTGTTTGTAGAGGATTAAAAATTGGCGCAATAACTTTTGCCATATTTGTCGAACTACAAACATCAATAAAAGCTTGATTTTTTAGGATTAAATCAGGTATGATAGTGAAGAAGGGCAACGTGCTTTTGAGGAATGGAAGAAATCCAAAAACTAGATGTAAAGCACCAAGAGATAATTCTCTTGGTGCTTTACTATGCTTCAATGATAACAGATTTACTAGGTTGAAAAAATTTGTTAATATAGATGTAACTATTGCAAAGGACATTTTAATATGGAAAATATAGAATTGATTGGTAGAAACCTAACTAGGTTTGAACGTTTTGATAAAGAAATACCGAACAATTGGAATAATTACGATTTTTTTCTTGATTATCTAAATGATAATTTTAAAAGATATTTGTCTTTGCTTCCGTCGTTTGAAGGCTATGTGCAAAGGCGACTCTTTGAGAAGAAAGATACAGCTGGCTGTTTATGTGAAAAAATAATAAAAACTACAGCGGATTATCTTAAAGGCAAAACTATGACTGCTTACAAGGACATGAATGAAGCGTTTACTTGTATAAGCGATATCCTAACTAAAAAAAGTCAAAATAGATATACCACAGGTGCGGAGTTTGGATTCAAGGCTCGTGTTATTTCTGATAGTAAAACTGTACCAACTCGTGAAGATATGTTTCATATTCCTTTTGAGAAAAGACATTTAGTCCAAGATAATAGATATAGTATCCATGGTGTGCCCTCAGTATATCTAGGTCGCTCTATCTTTGATTGTTATTTGGAACTCGGCAAGCCTGAACTTGATAATTTTTGGGTTTCCTTGTTTACATTTTCGCAAAACGCTGAAAATGTTTTGGAAGCAAATCAGATAAATCTGATTGACTTAACTATTTCTCATTCTAACCATAAAACAAGCATAATCTGGGAACATGTAAAAAAGGATGAGGACGGTTTAAAGGCAAAGCTTGACTGCTTTGTTGATGACATTTTATTATGGCCTTTAGTCATGACATGTTCTGTCTCGTGCAAATATCCTAACGATGCTTTTCAACAAGAGTATATTATTCCTCAAATAATATATCAGTTTTGCAGTGACTATAATGAATTTGTAGGAATTAAATACATATCGACCAAATATAAAAATGTAAGTGCGGATATTTATCTGCATGCTTTAAGTAATTATGCTTTGCCTGCACATGATGTGCGAAGGGCAGGATACTGCCCGAAATTAGCTTCTCAACTTGCACTGACTGAACCTGTAAACATAAAGCAATGTTTAGAAGTGAAAATTGATACGCAAAACAATATTAGCACTAATGGATTCCCAATACTTACCAACATGAATAAAAGCCTTAAAGATGATGAAATCTTGTTGCTATTAGATAAAATGACACTGCATTTTGACAGCCTACTACTCAGTTTTATGAAAGAAAAGAACGCTGAAATATTAAAACCCCTCTATGGTTGGAAAGAAGAATAAACCGGATTGGCAATCTACATAGCTTTACTCTTGCTATTCATCTAAATAAAAAACAAATCCGAACACCTTTTCTGTTACGAAAAAAGAGTTCGGATTTGGTTGCTTTGCCCATACGGTATAATAATGACAAAGGCGGAAAGCCGCATAGAATCAGGGTTTTTGAAGATATAGCATCTTTGTTTTCGCTCTTTTCCCGACGAAAATGAGGTCAGGGCCCATAATGATGAAGGAGGAATGTAACAAGAGCGACATAAACGGCATTTAGCTGGGGGCGTATGAGATGTTTACGACATAAAGATACCTTGGCAACCTTGCAACCTTAGCCAAAAGCCGAGGCGTAGAGCGTGTTTTCAGCGTTTCCCTGTTGGCAACCTTGACTGCTACTTGGCAATGTTGTCGTTGTAATTGAAAACGCTGTAAAGACACGCGGGGGAAGGCTCCGTCACCATTTTCGGTGACGGGGCCTTCCCCCTTTTTTGTATTTTACGAAGTAACGGAGGGAGCTCAATTTCTTCCCATTGTTGACCAAGGGATTCTTTCGCACTATTTTTAAAATCTGCGTATGTCTTATAATCACTCATCTTTGTACCTCCTTAGCCAGTCATTTCGTTCTTTTTGTGCTCTTGCTATATTTCGCTGTGGAGTTGGTCCCGTTTTTTTACGGAACTGATGTAAAAGAACAATTTTACTATCATACCACACCCCACCCGTCACTGCCGGACACCGACCGGACATTACAGGACATCGCCAAAACAAAAAGGGGGAAGCAAACGCGCCTCCCCCATGTGCTACTTTTTGCAAATCTCATCAATTCTTTTATGCGCGGACTTAGTGCTTTCTTCTACAACCGCCAGCCGTTCCCCTTGACCGCGCTGTTCGCATTTGATTTCTTCTACTTCCTCACGTATTCCGATGGCAATGTCAAGCTTAGCGTCAATGCGCCCTTTCCATTCGCTGTCATTGATAATCTTTTTATCTCTATTGGATAGGAAGCTGACCAGAAATCCGGCCAGACCTACAAAACTTCCTATTATTCCCAATAATAATGTAACCTCGATTGCCATAAGATTTACCCCTCTGCTTTCTCTCCGCCCTTGATTCTACCGATGATCTCGGATACCGCAGAACTGCCGGACATCAGCACCAACGCCGTCAGGATGATTCCACCTGTGGACGATACCTCAAACAGATCCATTGCAAATACCAGATCAAGCCCAAAGCCGAAGGACAGACCGAAAGCGAGCACTGCCGATACACCCACGGTGATAAATTTACCGAAGCTGTGGCCTTCCCAAAGTTCCTTGAACCTGTCGATCACGTACCACATGATGATACTTAAACCAATAATTAAACCTAACATATTATTCTCCCCCCCTATTCCCACAGAATAGCCCATGTCTTTTTGCCAATTCTTCCGTCTGGCTTATTTCCATTGTACGCACAACCTACATCACGCCCCTCACGGATTCTTGCCGCCTGAAATGCGCGAACGCCCTTTTCTGTGTTTGTTCCAAAAACGCCGTCAATACCGCCTACATCTACAAGGTGTTTATCCAGCCGTTTTTGTGCCATTTTCACAAATTCCCTATGCGGACTCCCCACCTTTAGCACAATACTGTTTCCGTTTTCGTCCACCAATTCAGGGATCGCAATTTCCGGCTGCTCAATCACAGGCGGTACAACCGCAGACTGCCCCAACGCGTACCCCTTGATCTCCTGCAACGGATAAAGCTTACCCGGGCAATCCGTGTATCCCGGCCCCGCCGCTTCATCGTGTCCCACGATCTGATCAGGCCTTGTGAACCCGAAATGCTGTACAATATCTTTAACTACCCGGAACAACGCATCTTTCTGTGCCTGCGGCATAACATTATGCTCAATGTCGCCCTGTACAGCAATCGCTACGGACGTATCATTGAATCCCTTTGTCTTGGCATTTGAGTTGTTCACGCTGCCGCCGCAGTAATCAAGCCCCCTGCCCCATACAAC
>NZ_JAYFPU010000158.1:0-26519 GCF_034927525.1 Christensenella sp. | reverse complement strand
GTATGCTTTTTTCAAGGTTCGCCGCGTTTTTTGCGGCTTATTTATAATACCAAATACCCCCTCCCCTGTCAACACATTTTTTACTCTTTTTTTACTTTTTCATTATATTTCTTTTTGAGTTCACTTTCTTCTTTATTATATATAGGCTTCAAACAAAAAACCACCGCAGATACTGCGGTGGTTTTTCTGCCTTTTAATAAGCCTCGTTATAAATTTCGATCATCTTATCTACTGTCATCGGCTTTGGATTTCCGTTGTGGTTCATGTCGCCAAACGCCAGCTCTGCAAGTTTTGGAATATCCTCCTTCTTGCAGCCGACCTCCCGCAGCCGTGGAATTCCAACATCGCTTGACATGCGTTTTACCGCCGCAATGGATTTATCCGCTGTCTCTGTAATACTCAATCCGTCGCCGGTTTCCCCCATTGCGATCGCGACGTCCGCAAAGCGTTCTGGACAGGCTGTTATATTATATTCCATTACATAAGGTAGCATGATCGCGTTTGCGACACCGTGCGGGGTGTCATATGCGCCGCCCAGCGTATGCGCCATCGCGTGCACGCAGCCAACGGGCGAGCTATTGAACGCCATGCCCGCCATCAGGCTTCCCATCAGCATTCCCTCGCGGGCCGGTATGTTTTTCCCGTTTGCGACCGCCTGCCGCAGGTTTTGCGCAATAAGCTCGATCGCGTGCAGGGCAAGCGCATCTGTCTGCGGCATTGGCGCAATCGACGTATAAGCTTCAATGGCGTGGGTGAGCGCGTCCATCCCTGTCGCAGCTGTAAGCCCTGCCGGTACCGAAATCGTGAGCACAGGATCGGCCAGCGCCAGATCGGGCGCATACCACGGATGCCCGAAGGAAGCCTTCATATTGCGCGCCGGATCCGTCAATACAGACCAGATCGTCACTTCGCTGCCTGTCCCTGACGTGGTCGGTATGGCGATCAGCGGTTTCTTCCTGTTTTTCAAAGGGTTCTTCTGGCCCTCGCGCGTCACCTCATAATCCAGTATGTTTCCGCCGTTGGCTTCTACGATATTGATCGCCTTGGCAACGTCCATCGAGCTTCCCCCACCGATTGCGATCGTGATATCGCAGCCGTTGTCCTTCATCACCTTTACGCCCTGCCCGATACAACCGACCACCGGGTTCCCCTTGATATCGGCAAAACGCACGACCGGGATATGCGCATCCTGCAAATATTTCTCGATCGTATCGATCATGCCTGTGGATATCAGCCCCGGATCGGTCACCAATAACGCTTTGGTACCGCCGAACTCCTTTACCTTGTCGCCGATCGTTTCCGCTGCACCCACGCCAAATTCCACTGTTGTAAAGTGCTTAAAGATTTTAGTATCCATTTTCAATCTCCTATCTACCCTTGATTGCATCAATATGTGCCGTTACATTATATCATCGGAACCTTTTGATTCAAAAAGCCGTATGAACCCATAAAAAACCATTTGGGGAAATCAGTTTCCAAAATCTTTCAATGCAACCGGTTACCTTAGTATATTTACGCGTTTCTGCCATAATTGGTATTACCATATTACCACTCGATTTTATATAATAAAGTGGTTCTATCCGATGTTGCAACACAGCTTTGACCAAAGAAAGAGGCGTATTACATGGATATTCTGGCACTTGTCGGCGCGTTTGGCGGTGGGCTTATCGGCGCGATGCTCGGGGCGATCCCCGCATTTATTATGTCAGGCGTTATAGCTCTTATCGGCGGCATTGCGACAGCGTCCGGCGCTCCGGCAGACCTCACGATCGGTTTTCTTGCATTTGGCGCTTTTCTCGGCCCGCACGTTGCTTTCGCGGGCGGTGTTGCTGCGGCAGGCTATGCCGGAAGGACGAAGCGTATCAAGTCCGGCGCCAATATTTTTCTTGCGCTTAACCAGTTGAAATCACCCGCCGTGCTCCTCGTTGGCGGGATATTTGGCATGGGCGGCTTCCTGATCCATTATTTGATCGGTCTCATTCCTTTTGTGGCGCTGCCCGACCTTCCGTCGATCACTGTCGTTATCCTTGCAGTCATTACACGGTTGTTCTTTGGTTCAAGCGGGCTTACCGGCGAATGCACCGGCCCCGATAAAAAAGTCTGGCTCTTATGCGGAAACGACCTCTTATACGATGCTCTGCTCGGCGGCGGTGTCGGTATCGCGGTCGCTTTTGTCGGAAGCGCTCTTTTCGGCGCCGGAGCGGGCGATGCGGTTCTTTCCATTTATCCCGTCATCTGCTTTAGCATTTCTGCTGTGACCCTTCTTTTCACGCAGATGGGCTTTGCCGTCCCTGCCACGCACCACATCACATTTTGTGCGGCGCTTGCCACAACACTTGGAATCTCCCTGTTTGGCCTGGTTGGCGGCGCGCTTCTTGGCACATTATTTGGCGCGCTTGCCGCGGTGCTTGGCAGCATATTTTGCAACCTGCTTAACACCCGCTGCGACACGCATTTTGACCCGCCGGCGAGCACGATCTCTGCTCTTACCATCACGCTGGGGCTCATCATGATGGCAGCCTCCTGATTCTCTTTCCCAACAAAAAAACCACCGCAGATGCTGCGATGGTTTTCGTTTGCTTGAAACTATTTCACTGTGCCGCGAAGCGCAACGCCGAGCTCGTAAGCCGCTTTGCGTTCTTCCTCATTCGGATTGAGCTTTGCCCTTGCTTCGCCCACGATCTTCACGCCCAGATTGGAAAGCCGCTCGCTCATATACTTACAAGCTTCGCCACTCCATCCGTACGTGCCGAATACCGCTGCGTTCTTTCCCTTGACCACATAAGAGCACAGTGAGGACATCACATCCCATACCGGCTTCAGTACGTCTCGGTTCAAGGTCGGCGAGCCGAGCGCAAATGCGTCCGCCGCTTCGATCTTTGCCGCAACCTCCGCTGCCGGCAGCTTGGAAACGTCCTCGATCTCGACCTCCACGCCGTCCTGATCTGCACCTGCGTAAAGCTGCTCCGCAAGGCAAGCAGTATAGCCGTAGCACGTCACATATCCGATATAGATCTTCTTCGGATCGTTGATCACGGGCATTGACCAGTTCTCATAACGCTTGACCGCCGCCCACGGGTCTTGCCGCAGCACCGGGCCATGCGACGGCCCGATCACGTCGATCTTTAGGTTGCGGATCTTTTCGACCGCCTCCAAAACATAGCTTTTGAAGGGCGACATGATCACATCGAAGTAATACTTCTGTGAGGAGATCATGTTTGCATCCAGCTTTGTCAGGTCGTCAAAAATCTGACAAGCCGAGAAATGGAAACCGAATACATCCCCTGACGACAGGAACGCGTCCTCCTTCACATACGTGAAGATGGAATCCGGCCAGTGCAGGTAAGGCGCCGAGATGAACTCGATCGTCTTGCCGCCGAGGTCGAGCGTCACGCCGTCTCCCGCGATGATACATTCAAAATCGCGGTTGATGATCTCACGAATGAGCATCTTTGCCGGACGCGAGCATACGACGACCGCATTAGGAGCCGCTTCCATCAATTTGATGAGCGCTCCGGAATGGTCAGGCTCCGTATGGTTACAAATGATATAGTCGATTGTTTTGGGATCTACGACCGCGCTGATTCTTTCAAGCTGTTCGTCTGAGAACCCTGCTTTTACAGCGTCTACGACGGCAGTCTTTTCCGCGCCCTTGATGAGGTAGGAATTATAGGATGTACCCCATTCCGTCCTCATGATGACGTCGAATATCCGCAAGTCGGGATTTTGTACCCCTACCCACCAGATGCCGTCCATTATTTTTGTTGGTTCCGCGCTCATACATACCCCTCCGTCTTATTCCTCTTCGAATGCAGATTTATCTGCTCCGCACATCGGGCAAACCCATTCTTCCGGGACATCTTCCCATTTCGTGCCTGCTGCTACACCGTTGTCCGGATCGCCCGCTTCGGGATCGTAAACATAACCACAAACTGTACATACATACTTTTTCATTTTTTCATTCTCCTTTGATTTCGTGAATTGATATTTCAGAAGCGGCTTTACGTCGCTTCCAATAAGGCTTATTTGCTTTCCAGATACGCATTGAGCTTTTGTGCCAGCGCGTCCGCATCGATACCGTGCACGCCGCATGCCTGCTCTAGATTCTCAAAATGCGCCGCTGCGCATCCAAGGCATCCCATGCCTGATTCCATAAAAATCGGCGCAAGTCCCTCGTCGATCTGCAGGATATCCATGATATTCATGTCTTTTGTTATTTTCTGTGCCATTTTACTATACCTCTTTCCCTCAATCTTTTATTTTACTTTTCATATATAACCGCCCGGGCGATATATGAAACGTTTTTATATGTTGTCCGCACCAAAAGTTATGATCAGTTCCGGCGAGCCATTTTCGCGGTAGAACTGCACAAAATCCATCGGCGTCCCGATCCCGTCCGGCAGCATCACGCCGCCGCGGCCGATATCTTCTTCCGCGTGTGCGTCGCTCCCGCCGATTACAAAGAGGTCGTGCTGCGCCACAAAATCGATCGCCATCGCATTGCGCGAGGCATGGCGCGGATGCGTATTGATTACCTCGATCCCGTCATAGCAGATCGGCTCCACCGGCTTTAGCCCATAACGGTAGGGATGTGCCTGAAAGGTCAGCAGGCCGTTTTCGCTGATTTTCCTGTAAAAATCCTCGTAGGACAACCGGTACAGATAGGGGTTTTCCATCAGGAAATCCTTATCGAAGCCGTACACCAGAAAGTCGTCCCCGACGCCCGTTTCCTCACTGCGGTGAAGAACCACCTCCATGCCCAGCAGTACATGCACGTTTGTCCCTTGCGCGCATTCCCGTGCTTTATGGTATCCGGACAGAAAATAATCGATGCGTTCCTCCCACGAAGCTTTTTTCAGCTCCGGACGTTCCAGCACGTGCGGATGGTAATGATCGGTCAAAAACACATATTTATACCCTGCCGCGTCATATTCGCTGACGAGGTATTGCGCCGGAACGCGCGAGCACGGGCTGATCTCCGCCGAATGACAATGTGTTTCCGCCTGATAATACTTCATACGCTCCTCCGTTTTTCCAGCCTTCTTTCTTATCATAGCGCAAGAAAAGCAAATCTGCAATCCAAACTTGAATGCAATTTCCTCTTCTATTATAATAGAATGATCAACGTTCACCGAAAGGACATCCACATGCAAAACCGTTTTTATTATTACATCAATCCCAACCTCGATCCGCACCAGACACTCGCCGTGGAGGAATATATGCTAAAGCATATAGAACCCGGCGACGTGATCATGTATCTCTATACGCACGAGGATTCCGTCATCATCGGCAAGCACCAGAACGCCTGGGCGGAATGCCGGCACGAGAAGCTTCTTGCGGACGGTGGCAAACTGGCAAGGAGGATATCTGGCGGTGGCGCCGTATTCCACGACGTCGGCAACCTCAATTTTTCCTTCATCGCCGCACACGATACCTACGACCTGCACCGCCAGCTGAAGGTGATGCTCGACGCCGCCCACATGTTTGGCATTCATGCAGAATTTTCCGGACGTAACGATATCATGGCGGATGGGCGCAAGTTTTCGGGCAATGCGTTTTGCAGGCGCAAAAACGGGTCGTTCCATCACGGTACCATTCTCATCGATTCGGACATGGACAAGCTGTCGCAATACCTTGCGGTATCCAAAGACAAGATCGAATCCAAGGGGATTTCTTCCGTGCGTGCGCGCGTTGTGAACCTAAAGGAATTGAACCCCGACATTACCCCTCAGAAGATGACGGAAGCGCTCCTCGCCGCTTACACGGCCGAATACGGCGATCCGCAACCTTATCCGTTCACTGACGAGGCGCGGGCGGAAATTGATGAGATCGTTTCCCGCAACGAAGGCTGGGACTGGCTGTTCGGCGAGTCGCCGCAGTTCGATATTACGATCAAAACGCGATTTGCGTGGGGCGGCATTGAACTAATGCTTGACCTAAAGGACGCGGTCATCTTAAAAGCGCAGGTTTTTTCCGACGCGATGGACGCAGATTTTATGGACACGATCGCTCCCGCACTCATTGGCTGTACGTTCCGCAGCGCCGACCTTGCGCAGCGCATCCGCGCCATTCCGCATACGAGCGAGCAGGATGTGATCCTCAGTGACCTCGCGTCCTACATTGAAGAGCAGGGATATTGATCCGTACGATGGACAACGCCTTCTATGAGGCGTAGAATATTCTTATCAGGCATCACAAAAAAGGAGGATCTACTTATGCCATATATCAACCTAAATACCAACAAACAGCTTGCACCCGAACAAAAGCAGACGCTTAAGACACAGCTCGGCGACCTGATCTCTATCCTGCCCGGCAAGACTGCAGAACAGACGCTGATCAAGATTGCGGATGAGTGCGATATGTACCGCCGCGGATTTGACGATGCGCTGTGCATGATCGAGATATACCTTTACCAGATGCAGCCCTTTGGCTGCAAGGCCGACCTCACGAAAGCGATCGTCGCCCTGATGGAAAAGGACTACGGTATCCCCGCACCGAACCTGTACATCAAATTCGACGAAATGCCTGTCTGGGGCGTGGACGGCGCCCTGAAATAACCCATACAGAAATCGAGAACAAAAAAGCAGCCTGCGGATCAGGCTGCTTTTTTACATATATATATTATCTTTAAGGAGTGTAAATTATCTCTTTTTCGGCAGGTGCAGCGATTCTCCGATGCTGTCCGCCACCGCTTCCATCAGCGCTTCACTGAACGAAGGATGTGCATGGACGATCGTCGGCACTTCATAGGCCGTGATCTCCATCGTCATCAGCGCGCACGCCTCGTTGATCATTTCCGCAGCGCACGGCCCGACGATATGCACGCCGAGTATTTCGCCCGTTTTGCTGTCTGTGACAACTTTGATGAACCCGTCGCCTGCACCTGACGCAAGCGCGCGTCCGTTGCCCGCAAAGAAAAATTTGCCGATGCTTACGTCATGCGCTTTCTTCGCGTCATCTTCCTTCAACCCCACAGAAGCCAGCTCAGGCGTGGTATAAATACACGACGGGATATACTTGCCCGTATATGTTTGCTGTGCGCCCATCGCGTTTTCCGCCGCAATTTCCGCCATATTGAAGGCTGCATGCGCGAGCATCATGCGTCCGTTGGAATCGCCTGGCGCCCATATCCAGTCGATATTGGTTTTCATGCCGTCATCCACCTTGACGCGTCCGCGTTCGTCCACCGCAACGTCAATATCTTCGATGCCGCTTAAATCAGGCATCCTGCCAATGGAAAGCAGTATTTTGTCCGCTTCCACCGGATCGCCTTCCTTCAGGTGCACATAAGCCTTCTTGCCCTTCTGCTCGATCTTTAAGATACCAACGCCGTTTCTCACGTCGATGCCCTGTGCCTTCAAAGATTGCTTGAGCACGTTTGAAAGCTCTCCTTCCATGCCCGGTACGATGCGATCCATCATTTCGAGAACCGTTACTTCGCTGCCGAACGCACGGAACGCAGACGCCATTTCCACGCCGACCACACCGCCGCCGATTACGACAAGTTTTTCCGGAAGTTCTTCAAGATCGAGGATATCGTCGCTCGTCATCACAGCCGGAGATTCAATGCCCGGAATATTGATTTTGGTAACCTTGGAGCCTCCCGCAAAAATGACTTTGTCGGCAGATACTGTCTCCTTGCCGTCGATCACGATCGTCTTATCTTTTTGTATTTTGCCTTCGCCACGGTAAACGTCGATACCGTTGCTTTTCATGAGCCCCGTCACACCGCTCACCAGTTTTTTGACGACCCCGTTCTTTTCTGCGACCACACCCTTCATGTCGACCGTATAGGAAAGGTCTTTGAAGATCACGCCGCGCTTTTTGGCTTCCATCGTCTCGTGGATGATCTCCGCTGTTTTAAGGTATGTTTTTGTCGGGATGCACCCGCGGTTGAGGCACGTACCGCCCAGCGCGGATTTTTCTACAACCGCTGTTTTCGCGCCCAGACGTGCAGCCTTGATCGCCGCGATATACCCGGCGGGGCCGCCGCCTAAGACGACAACGTCGTAGTTCTTACCTTCTCTCGGTTCAGCCTTTGCAGCGGGCGCTGCCGGAGCCGGAGCTGCTGTCGGAGCTGCAGCGGCAGGCGCATCGCCCGCCGGCGGTGTTTCGCCTTTTTCGCCGATATAGCCGATCGTCGTCACAACAGGAACCTCCGCCCCCGCTTCGTAAAGCCTAGAGAGGATATACCCGTCGTTCATCGCTTCTACCTGCATGGAGGTCTTGTCCGTCTCGATCTCCAGTACCGGTTCGCCATATTCTACCTTGTCGCCCACTTCCTTCAGCCATTTGATGATGGTTCCGAACTCCATCGACATGCCGGCCTTGGGCATAATAATTTTTTCAGCCATCGCTTTTTCCCTTTCCCTAGATCAACATTCCCAGTGGATTTTCCATCAGCGCTACCACGCGCTGCAGGAATTTTGCGCCCGAAGCGCCGTCCACACAGCGATGGTCAAACGTCAGCGAGAAACCCATCTTTTTATGGTTCTTGATGCTGCCGTCCTGCTCCATCACGAGCTGGTCTGTGATGGCACATACGCCGAGAATGCACGCTTCCGGCATGTTGATGATCGGGTCGAAGGACTGGATGCCAAACATACCTAGGTTGCTGATCGTGAAGGTGCCGCCTGTATATTCATCCGGCAAAAGCTTACCTTCGCGCGCACGTCCTGCCATGTCTTTGCTTGCTGCCGCAAGCCCCTGCAGCGAAAACCGATCCGCATTGCGCAGCACCGGAACGATCAGTCCGTCGTCGAGCGCTACCGCGATACCGATGTTGACATCTTTTTTGTAAAGCACGCCTTCTTCTGTATAGGACGCGTTGATGTTGGGGAATTCCTTAAGCGCGACCGTACACGCCTTGACAACGAGATCGTTGAAGGAAACCTTTACGTCCGAAATATCGTTGATCTGCTTGCGCAGTGCAAACAATCCCGTTACGTCCGCCTGTGTATTGAGCGTGACCGGCGGTACATTGTTGTGCGATTCCAGCATACGCTTGGCGATCGTCTTTCTCATGCCATTTAGTGGCATCAGTACGTCTTCGCCGGGAGCTGTCTGCGCTGCAGTTGCTGCTGGAGCAGCCGTCGCCGCAATCACGTCGTCTTTTTTGACTTTTCCGCCAAAGCCGCTGCCCGCGACCGTGGAAATATCAACGCCGTTCTGCTCTGCCAGACGTTTCGCCAGCGGCGTCGCCTTGACCTTTGCAGAGGCACCGTCTAAGTCTCTCGCCTTAACCGGTTCGCCGTTTGTGTCGATGGATGCAAGATCGATCCCTCTTTCACGCGCGATCCGTTTCGCGGCGGGCGTTGCGCGCAGCTTTCCTCCTGTGGCAAAGCCCGACTGTTTCTTTTCTTCTGCTGCCGGAGCCGCCTCTTTTGCTTCCTGCGCAGCCGGTGCGCTTGCCGCTGCGGCAGGTGCGTCGCCTTCCGGCGGCGCTTCACCTTTTTCGCCGATATAACCGATCGTCGTCACGACAGGCACTTCGTCCCCCGCTTCGTAAAGCTTGGAAAGCAGGTAACCGTCGTTCATGGCCTCTACCTGCATAGAAGTCTTGTCTGTCTCGATCTCCAGTACCGGTTCACCGTATTCTACCTTATCGCCCACTTCTTTGAGCCATTTGATGATGGTTCCGAATTCCATCGACATTCCGGCCTTGGGCATAATTACTTTTTCAGCCATTTTTTGTCACCCCTCAGCGCATGATCTCATAGATCGCCTTCGTCACCTTATCCACCGTAGGAACGATGTTTTTCTCAAGCTCCGGACAATACGGAACGGGAACGTCGAGGCCACACACGCGCGTGATCGGCGCGTCCAGATAATAGAACGCTTCGCTGCCCGCGAGCTTTGCCGCGATCTCTCCGCCGAGGCCGCCTGTAACAGCCGCTTCGTGCACGATCATCGCGCGCGACGTCTTGATCACAGAATTCACGATCGTTTCCGTATCCATCGGGTACAGCGTACGCGGGTCGATGATCTCTACGCTGATGCCGTCCTTTGCGACCGCTTCTGCCGCCTGCTGCACCACTTGCAGCATCCTGCCGTAGGTAACGATCGTTAAGTCTTTGCCTTCCTGTACGATATGCGATTTGCCGAGCGGGATCACATATTCGCCCTCCGGCACATCTCCTTTGACTCGATACAAAAGCTTCTGTTCAAAAAACATCACCGGATTATCGTCCCGGATCGCCGCCGTAAGAAGGCCTTTTGCGTCCGCAGGCGTAGAAGGAGCCACCACCTTTAAGCCCGGCACGTGGCACATCCACGCTTCAAGGCTCTGGCTATGCTGTCCCGCGGCGCCCGTGCCCGAGCCCTCCGGCATACGTACGACCATCGGCACCTTCGCTTTGCCGCCAAACATATACCGCATCTTTGCGGCCTGGTTTACGATCTGATCCATTGCGATCGTCATAAAATCAGAAAACATCATTTCCGCGATGGGGCGCATGCCCGTCGCCGCCGCGCCTGTCGCGCAGCCTGCGATCGCCGCTTCGCTGATCGGTGTATCGCGTACGCGATCCGCGCCGAACTCGTCGAACATACCTACGGAAACACCGAACGCGCCGCCATATAGACCCACGTCCTCACCCATCAAAAACACATCAGGATTGTTGCGCATTTCCTGGCTCATTGCCTCATTGATTGCTTGCGCATATGTAATTTCTCTCATAATTTTTTACCTCCCCCGCTTAGTCCGCGTATACATCAAGCTCGATCGTTTCGATACCCGGGAATTCGCTTGCTTCCGCAAATGCGACCGCATCTTCGATCTGCTGTCTGGTATCTTTTTCGATCGCGTCGATCTCTGCCTGCGTGAAAATCTTATTGCTCACCAGATACTTTTCAAGCTTTACGATCGCGTCTTTTTCCTTCCACGCGTCGATTTCCTCTTTTGTCCTGTATACGTTCGCATCGCTCTTGGAATGTCCCAGATAGCGGTAGGTGTCGCACACCATCAGCATTGGCCCGTTTTTCTTGACGTACTTCGCAGCCTTCAATGTTTCCTCATACACCGCAAGAACGTCCATCCCGTCTACATTGACGCCGGGGATGCCGTAAGCCTTCGCGCGCTCCGAGATATCCGTGATGTTCATGGAATGCGCAAGCGGCACAGACATGCCGTATTTATTGTTTTCACAAACGAACAGTACCGGCAGCTTCCACACGGAGGCTAAGTTGATCGCCTCATGGAAGGAACCTTCGTTGCTCGCACCGTCGCCGAAGAAGCACACCACGATACGGTCGATGTTTTTCATCTTTGTTGTGAGCGCCGCGCCCGCCGCCAGCGGAATGCCGCCGCCGACTACGCCGTTCGCGCCGAGGTTGCCGCATTCAATATCAGCAATATGCATAGAGCCGCCTTTGCCCTTGCAGTATCCTGTGATTTTCCCGCGCAGCTCCGCCATCATTTTATTGAGGTCGATGCCTTTAGAGATACAGTGTCCGTGTCCGCGGTGCGTGCTTTCGATGAGGTCTTGTGGATCAAGCGCGCAGCATACGCCTGTTGCAACAGCTTCTTCGCCGATGTACAGATGCGTCGTCCCGTGAACCATACCCATAGAAAAGAAGTAGCTTACTTTTTCTTCAAACCGTCTGGTAAGCAGCATCTTTTCGAGCTTTTCCTGATACTTTGCCTTACTGATCTTTGCCATCTTTCATCATCCTTTTACTTTCATATATTTAGCACATGTGCCTTGCTTTTGGAAACGCGGACATTTGCTATTTATCACTACTACCATTCTATCTCATTTCACCTAATCCTGCAATTCCCAATTATGCTGACATATGTGAATAATATTCCTGTACGGTTTTAAAAAATAAAAAAAGGACAAGTTTCAAAACCTGCCCCCACAGCTTTTTTCCGCTTTATACCGGAATACATTGCATGGCCCTCATAAAGTACAAATACCGCTCCTTAACAGGTATCCCGCTGATGTCCGCTAGCGCACGCGCGTAAAGGTCGAGCTGTACGGCGTAGCCCTGCGCCGTCTTTTCTATTGTCTGTTCGCTCACGCGATCCGTTTTATAGTCAATCAATACCCATTTTCCGTCCTCCAAAAACGCCAGATCGAGGATTCCCTGTACAAGCATCTTTTCCGTCCCCTCAAACCCAATGCTTTGCGCATCTACTTGCAGGTTGAAGCTTTGCTCGCGCAGCACGCGGTCGGCATCCTGCACGCGTTCGTAAAGCGGCGTACGCAAAAACGCATCCGCCATCTCGCGGTTTTTGAGGATCGCAGCTTTTTCCTCCGGCGTGATAATATTGCGCGCCAGCATATCTTCTGCGACCTGCCCAACGTCCTGCCCCTGTGTGACGCGTTCCATCACGCTGTGTATGAGCGTACCCAGCCGCGCGCCTGTGATCTCTTCCGTTTCCTCTGTCTGCGGTCGCAAAAACGCGCGCAGCTTTTGTCCCTGCGCCTGCTTTACCGCGCTCACCGACACCTTTGCCGGGACGGCCTCTTGCGGCTGAATGCTTAGCAGCTCTGCCGGCTGCGCGTCCATAAGCAGCTTTTCCTTGAATACCGCATAATCGAACGCCACGCTCTCCCGCTCCGCTTCTTCGCCCCCCGAGAAAAGCGATACAGGAATTTTGTTTACGCCTGTGTTTGCCGCCATCACCCAGTCGAGCATACATTTCGCGTCCTGAAAGTTGCCCGTTATCTGCATCAGCTCCCATGCTGCGGTTTGCTTATCAAAATCGCTGACACCGCCCGTCAAAAAAAGCTTTTCGCGGGCGCGCGTCATTGCCACATAAAGGATACGCAATTCTTCCGACTTATACTCCTGCATCAGTCGTTCCTTTGTAAGAAGCGTCTCGCTCGTATCGCGCCGCAGTAAATTTTCTTCGTCGACATATTTTGCCACGATGCCATAATCCGAGTGCAGCAAAATGCTTTTGCTTAACTCCTGCGGCCGCAAGGTTGCTTCCATACGCGCGATATAGACCACCGGAAATTCGAGCCCCTTGCTGCCATGGATCGTCATGATGCGCACACAGTCCGCGTCCGCCGGCGGCGTTCCTGTGCTGATGTAAGCGCCGTCCCTCTTTTTGATGTCTGTAAGAGCGCGCAGCAGCAGGTATAGGCTGCCTCCCACTGACTGTGCCGTTTGCGCTGCCAGCTCCATAAAGCGCACAAACACATTCCGCTTGAGCGCGCCGCCCGGCGTACATGCAACATAGGTTTCGAAGTCGTATTCGCGCTCTACCCGCGTCAAAAATTCGGTGAGGGACAGGGACTGTGCGTATACCCGCAGCTTTTTCAGCTTGGCATAGAACTTTTGCAGACGGCTACCCAGCGCACCTTCTTCCTTTGCATATGCCTGTGCCGCCGCATGAAAGGGGATGCCCCGCTCATTTTTCAATAGCCGTATCTCAGCGAAATCCTCTTCGTCGAACCCGCCGATATACGAGCGCATGACAGACAGCAGCGGCACATCCTGCCGGGCGTTGTCCGCAAGCCGCAGAAGGTTGACAAACAGCTCTATCTCCTTTAGGTCCTGCGCCTGTTCCATATCGACCACGCACGGGATACCCCGGTTGCGCAGCTCGTTTTTCAGCACATTCAAAAATTCGCTGCGCGAGCGCAGCAGTATGGCGATATCCCTATACCGCATATTCCTCTGCTCGCCCGTATGCGCGTCAGTCGTTATTTCTTTGCGCTGTTTTTCGATGCTGTCCGCGATCATCGCCGCCTGCTGCGCATTTTTTTCGCCCGCCTCCGCTTCGCACAGCAATATTTCGGCGTGCCCGCCCTCTACGTTGCACAGCAGCGACTCGCCTTCGTCATACACGATCTCGCCCGTCCGCTCGCTCATCACGCTGTCCATCACGAAATTTACCGTCTCGATCACGCTGCGGCTGCTGCGAAAATTATCGTTCATCAGGATGATCTCGTTTTCCAAAGTTTTCGTTTTGAATTCCTGCGCCTTTTGCTTGAAGATCATCGGGTCTGCCAGCCGGAATTTGTAGATGCTCTGCTTGATGTCGCCTACCATAAAGAGGCTGCCGCCCGCGCTCACCGCCTTGATGACCTCCTCCTGCACAGGGTTCGTATCCTGATATTCGTCCACGAACACATGTGAATATTGTTGCGCGCAAAAGGATCGCACATCCTCGTTCTGCAAAGCGCGCAATGCAAAATGCTGTAAATCTTCATAATCGAGCACATTGCGTTCCTCTTTTTTGTCTGCGTACCGCTGCGAAAATCCACGCACCAAAGCAACGAGAGCGCCCACATCCTCTTGCGTGTGTGCCAGCTCTTGTTTCGCCGTTTCACAAAACCGCGCGTAGCGGTCGTCGGTCAGCACATCCTTCAAATGCGCGCGTGCCGTCTTATAAAGCAGCCCGATCTTTTCCTTGTGCTCCTCACACAGCTTGCGCTTGCACGCCGGAAGCACGCTGCCCGCGAAGCGTTCCGCCATTTTAGCAAAACCTTCGCCTTGCGCGCTGTCGATCATTTCGCCCAGCAATGCAACGCAGCCTTCGTCCTTTTGCTGCTGCTCTTCGTCGAAGCCGGACGAGATATCCGCCGCCAGCTCCATCAGCTGTTTTGCCTCGCGCAGTTTTAAAAGCATGCCTTCCTCGTATTCACGCTTCAAAAAGCCAATATAGTCGTCCCCCTTATCGAGGGAGGCCTCCGTCCAGCCGAACGGATCGGGCTTGCTCATGATATAGTTATAAATATCAAAAACATATTCCATCAGCCGCACGTCGTTTGACCGCGTGGTATAGCGCGCCACCAGCCGCAAAAAACCTTCGTCCTGCTCCTCGTAGCAATCGTCAAACAGCTCGCGCACCGCCTCTGTACGCAGCCGGTCTGCTTCGTTTTGGTCGGTGATCCTGAAATTTGGCGAGATGCCCAGCAGTGAATAATTTTGGCGCACCACCTTACCGCAAAACGAATGGAAGGTGGAGATATCCGCCATAGAGACAAATTCCGCCTGCTGCAAAAGGCGCGTATCGTCCTGTGCCGCACGCGCGATCTCACGTGAAATACGCTGCCGCATTTCTGCCGCCGCCGCGTTTGTAAATGTCATGATCAGCATATTGCGGATATCGCATCCGTCAAGCACCAGCCGCGCGACCCGTTTTGCGAGTACGCTTGTCTTGCCGCTGCCCGCCGCCGCCGAAACCAATACACTTTTTCCGTCTGTGCCGATCGCCCTTGCCTGTTTTTCCGTAAATTGCATTTATTCTTCCTGCCGGATCCTGTCCATCGTCTGTTCTTTGTCTTCTTCCAAAAGGAGACGCGGCGCGTTGCCCGCATATCCTTCGTCAAACATACATACGCTTGCAAAATCGCAATAGTCGCACCCTTTTGCCGACTTATAGGCGTAGGGCCGTATCGCCGTATCGCCTTCCCTGATCTTTTGCGCGGCGTCCGCGATCAGCTTTTTCGCAAATTGCAGCAGATCGCCGATCTCTTCCTGCCCGTATTGCCGCCGCCGGGCGTTAGCATCAAAACCGCCGTCGCGCAGCACGCGCAAGCGCAGCGAAAACAGGCTGTTTCCCGCTGTGCCAAAAAGCTTTGCCGCCGTTTCCTCGTCAACGCCACAGATGCCCGCCATGCGGTAGGCCGCCGTGATATCGCCGTCTTCTCCGCTGAATTCCGGCAGGTGAATATTAAAATAATTTGCCCCCGCAAAGTGCGTGCCTTCCCCAAGAAGCGCCAACACCGCCATGATATAGATCACCAGCTGCAACGAAACGCCTCCCGCGAAACGGCCAAGGTCAAAATCATGCTCCCCCGTCTTGTAATCCACGATGTCAAAGTACTTCTCACCGTCAAGCTCCGCCGTATCGATGCGGTCTATCTTGCCGTCGATCTTCACGCCGTCTCCAAACTCCTGCGAAAACCAGAATTCACTTTCGCGCGGCACGAGCATGCCTTCGCGCGTCTGGGCACGGATCACGTCTGCCGCCAGCCGCACCTCACGCTCCACCGCGTGCAGTACGTTTTCGTTGTGCTTGTTGAGTGTAAATTTTTCCTGCACCGCACGCGCGTCCTGCACACATTTATCGATCAGCTGCGAAAATTCTTGCTCCGGTATGTCCGTCCATCCCTGCTGCGCCTGCCCGACCTCTTTTTGCAGGTTATCCAAAATATCATGCGCAAAATTGCCCACGTCCATGGGGTTGATCGTGTATTCCTGCGGTACGTCCGTTTTCAGTCCGTACTGCATAAAGTGCTTGTAAGGACACTCGTAATATTTTTCCAGCCTGCTCGCGTTCCCGCGTATTTCTCCATATAATGCCTGTGCCGCCGTGGTTTTGAGCGTCGCAGGCCAGTTCTTGCCGGCTATCCCGCGCTCCACCGCGCGCAGCTTGTCCGGGGCTTGCTCGTCGCTCAGCACCGCAGCCAACCGCTGTTCATTATAGCCGACGCCGATGCCGTCCGCCAGATTGCGAAGCGTTTGCGCCGCTTCCTGATACGCATTCGTTTTCAGCATATGTGCGCTGTCTGCCGCCCTGTTTTGCTTCACACTGCCAAACAGGTCAAGGATGCGCTGCGCGACAGGGGATATCTTGTTTTTTCCGTCGTCCACATAACTGATCAACAGCTTCTCTGTTGGTTTTGTGAACGCCTTTAAAATCGCCAGCTTTTGCTTTTCCACATTTCCCGTGAAGGTGAGCCCTGCAAGCTGGCTGAGCATCAGCTCCCTTTCATAGTCCGCGAGAATATCTGAGCTTTGCGTATAGTTGGGTAAATTCCCTTCGTTTGCGCCCACCACAAACAGTGCGCGGATGTCGCTTAAGCGGATGTAAGATATCTCTCCCGCCGCTACCTCGTCCGCGCCCGGCGGGATCACCCCCACCTTTTGCGCGCCAAATCCGGTTTCAAGCAATGCCTTAAGCTGCTGTTTCGTGATCTGCGTGTCCCGCAGTATCTCCTGCGCCTCTTGCAGGATATGCGTTGTTTTCTGGGACACCTGCATTCCGAATTCAGCGCTTTCCAAGAGGCCTGCTTTTTCTGCCGACGCGATGTGTGCCGTCAGCTTGTTTTGCGCATCCGTCTTCTCAATATAACGCGTGATGCACGAAATCAACGCTCCCGCCGTTTTTACTCCCGCAGCATCCTTACGCAATTGCTCGATAGGAGCCATCAGCTTTTCGCGCGCTTTTTCCGCCAGCGGATCGGAAAACGGCTTCAGAAAAGCAAAGCCGTCACGGATATGCGTATAGGCATAATTGTGAAGCCTTTCCGCCTCGCCGGGCGTTACCCCTGCAAGACCTGTCTTCGCGTGCGCAAGCAGCGTATCCTTTTTCATGCGCCCCTGTGAAAGTTCCAGTGTGCTCAATAAATACGCAGCAAACACACTGTCGAGCAGCGTCCTTTTTTCACCTACAAAGCATGGGATGCCTGCTTCCTCGAATATTTTTTGTATGGTCGGTGCGTAAGCCTCCATGCTGCCGCATACAACAGCCATATCCCGGAACGCATACCCCCGTTTTTCTTTCAAATAAGCGATCTGCGCCGCCACCGCGCGCACTTCTTCTTCTCTGTCCGCCGCGCGCGTCACGCTTACATCGCATGCCGCGTCCGCTTTTGTATAAGGCTGCGCGTACAGATTTTTTTCGATATGCAGAATATCGGCAGACGATTCCCTGTCCTGCGTTATGATGGACGTTTTAAGGCCTGATTGCATCGCGTCGCCCAAGAACTTATTGCGGTTCTCGTTGCAAATTTCATAGACTGACGCGTCAGCTGCGCTGCTGTCTGCATAATAAAAAGACATGACTGTTTCTTTTGCCGTGCCCATAAGCGCCTTTAAAAAACGCACCGTCTGCGCGTTGTAAATATCGAATCCGTGGATGAAAAGATGAGCTCCCTGCAAAAATTCCGTCTGCGGGATATGCTCGATCACCAGATTGATTTTATCTTCCGTATCGTAAAGGCCCTCGCACATAGCATTGAATTGCTCATAAAGATAGGCAATATCTAAAAACTTTTCCGCCGTATTGCGGTTCTTGGTCTCGATATCGCGCAGCATTTGGGGCGTCAGGTCGAGCGTCTTTAGCTCTGATACGATACTGCCCATCATCAATGGAAGATCGCCTTTTTTTGCGCATTTCCGCAGGGCGGTCAGATCGTTTTCGCTGCGATCGAGAAGCAGGCGCATCATCATACTTTTGCCTGCCGCATCAATACTCGTGACCGCTTTTCCGTAGGTGCTTTCGAGCACGCGGTCACAGATACGCGCAGGGCTTTGCACACATACGCCCATCAGTCCCTTAAGGCCAAGCTTGTCGATCAGCTGTTTTTCCGTGATGTAGGTGGCCTGCGGCGGCACGACAACAAGCACGTTCGCAAGCGGGTCTTTGCGAACGAGTTCCCCTATTTTTTCGATGATCATGTCGTCGCGTTTGCTGGCTGTCCTGCCCAGCACAAACTCAATGCCCATTTTATCTCCCGTTTTTTATAACAGCATATTGATTCTATTATATCATATGAATATAACTTAACGCAGGCTTAGATGGGTATTTGCATTCCGAGTCTGCGCGCTGCGCTTGCAAAGACATCGGAAGCAAACACCGCATCACGCCTGCGGACCGGTCACGCCCGAATCAGATAATAGCATCCGGCGGCTTGAATTAAACAATAAAAAAAGGTTGCGGCTTGTGCCGCAACCTTGAAAATTACGAGAGGATTTAACCCCTTACCAAGTAGTTCAGTAACAGGTTCAAATCTTCGGGCTCGGATACGATCAAATCCAGTTCGTCGATCTGTGCATCTTTGAACATCTGCGTTAATGCGATGTACTGACACAAAGTGGATTTCAGATTCAGTCTGTCACCCTCGGACGTAACCAGTTCTACCTTGCCCTTGCAGTCTTTGAGAAGTTCAAAGAATTTCTGCGGTTCACTAATGTTTTTGATTTTCACTCCATTGTCCTCCTGACAAATATAATATTTGTGGGTCGTGGGGGAGTTTTTTGGAGCTCACCCAGTACTGTCATTTTAACACAACCGCCCCTACACTGTCAATATAAACACATCTCAAGCCCGCTAAACATAAGGGTTTGTTTGGTAAACAGAGTTTTCTGCTATAGACCCCACTTATTGACGAGCGTTTGCGTCGTGCCATCCTTGTCAAACGTCTCAATCACGCGGTTCATCTCCGCAACGACCGCATCCTGCCCGATCGGCAACAGTATGGAATACCCGACGCTGTAAAGCGGCTCCGCCAGCATACGGTATCCTTCCTTAACAAACTGTTTAGCGATCGCCTGTGGCATCACAACCGCATTTACCCTGCCCGCATCAAGATCCATGCGAATGCTTTCGTAGTCCGCATAGCGCAATATGTCCTTGGTGTTATAATCCATTTTTTTCTGCTCGATATATTCCGCAAAGTCTGCCGAGGCGATCGCATTGCTTAAAATACCGATCTTGCCACCCTCCATGTTGGAAAGCTTTTCAAGCCGTGAATCAGCTGTCGTCACCGCGACTACGCTGTCCGTATAATAGGGAACGGTAAGCGGAAACCCCTTTGTTTTATCTGTATCGCTTGTAAGCAGCCCCAGCGCAATATCCACATTGTCATATTTGATCGCACCTGCCGCGTCCTGCGAGCTGAGCGCATAATACTCATACACCTTCTGTTGGTCGCCGATCAGCTCCTTTAGGATCGCGTCGATGTAGTCGCGGTCAAATCCAACGATATTGCCGTTCTCGTCAAGACTGCCGAAGCCTTCCACATCTGTGCGGATACCGACCCTGATCGTATCGCTTGTCCTAAGCGTGCTGGCTTCAAACCCCTTTTGTACCGCGATCCCGCCGATTACCGCGATGCACACCAAAACTGCCGCCACCGCGATACATATCGTGATAAGCAGCTTCTTGTTGATTTTAAAAGACGATCCTGTCCGTTTTTTCGGACGGGTACCTGTGTATTTTCTCAAACTGTTCTCCTTGCTTTGTCCTGAAATTTATTATAATGATATTTGCGTACAAATTCAACAAAACACTTGTCAATTTATTATGAACATGCTAAATTGAATTTATCCGGGAGAGCCCGGATAACACGAAAACGAGAAAGTGCAAGGTGTTTATGTACGGCAGAAGTATTCCCATACGCGGCGGCGTGCAGTCCATTTTGGTCATGGGCGACTCAGTTGCAAAAGGCGTTGTTTTCCACCCGGAAAAGCAACGGTATATTTTTTCGAAGAACGGCTTTATTCGCCGTCTGGGCGAAAAGCTCAAGGCGAGCGTGCACGACTTTTCCAAATTCGGGACAACCGCTTCCTATGGCGAAACGCTGCTAAAGGAAAAGCTTTCTGATCTGAATCCCGATCTGGTGCTCATCGAATACGGCGGCAACGACTGTGATTACAAATGGGACGAGGTCGCGCTCGATCCGACTGCGCTGCACCTGCCCCACACGCCGGTGCGCGAATATGGGCAAAAGCTTAGGCAGATGATCGAATCTTTGCTTACGTTAGGCAAGATTCCTGTGCTAATGAACCTGCCGCCGCTTAATGCAGCTTCTTATTTTCGCTGGTTCACCAAAAACGATCCCCAACGTGCGCACAATATTTTGAAATGGCTGCGCGATGTTTCCAAAATCTACTGGTGGCAGGAGAAATATTCCTATGCGGCGGAACAGATCGCCGATTCACTTGGTATCCACATCATCAACGTGCGCTCGGCTTTTCTGCGGCAGAATGATTACCGTGAATTTATTTGCGAGGACGGAATACACCCCAATGAAAAAGGGCAGGCGCTGATCGAGCAGGAGTTCCTCACTTATATCGATCGTCATGCGTCCTACCTGATGGTATAACGAGCAAAAAAACAGGTTGCCTGCTAGGAAGGCAGCCCTTTTTATTTTCAGAGGATCTCTATCCCAACATCCACATTTTCCGCTCTTTTACAGAACGGATATTCCTTTACAAATTTCTGATACGCATATTCGCGTATCGATTCTTCTTCGAACACCGCAAACACGCAGCTTCCGCTGCCCGTCATCATCGCAAAATCCGCGCCGCGGTCTTTGCATTTTGTAAGGATCGTTCCTACCGCCGGGCAGATCGCCGCGCTCGCCCTTTGCAGTCCGTTGCCCGCCGCTTTGAAATATGCGTGACGGTCGCCCTGCCCGAGTGCCTGCACAGCAGCATCCACATCAATCAGTTCCTGCTTTTCGCCTGCATCGAACTTTCCATACGCCGTGGCGGTCGATACCCCTTTTTGCGGCTTAACCAAAAGATAGCGAAACTTACATTGATTGCTTATCTTCTGCAGCTCCTCGCCGATCCCACGCGCGCGCATACTTCCCCCGCCAATAAAGAACGGTACGTCCGCGCCGATCTGCACGCCGAGTTCGCGCAGCTGGCCTACGTCGAGCCCTGCCTCGTACAGATGGTTGAGCGCAAACAACGTCGCCGCCGCATCGCTGCTTCCACCGCCGAGCCCCGCCTGCGCGGGTATATACTTCTCGATCACGATCTCCGCACCGTCGCGTATCCCAAGCGTCTGGAAAAACAATTTTGCCGCCCGCCTGACCGTGTTGTTCGCATCCACCGTCATACTGTCGCAGCGAATGGCGACCCTGTCGCTGCATTTGATGGAAAGTACGTCCGCCAAAGAAATGCTCTGCATCAGCATATCCAGCTCATGCATCCCGTCCTGTCGTACGCCCAAGATGTCGAGAGCCAAATTCAGCTTTGCATACGCCTTCACCCTCATATAAAAACCCCCGCTATACTTTATGTAAGAATGTCTCCCGATGATTTCATTATAGCATAAAAACAGGCCATATGGTAAAATGATTGCGTGGAAGAGAGGGATGTTATGTTCATCACAAATGGCTGGAACGACTACAAGGTGCTGGATACTGGCGACGGCATGAAGCTTGAGCAATGGGGGGATATTATTTTGTCCCGACCCGACCCGCAGGTCATCTGGGCAAAACAACGACCGGAGCTATGGCAGAGCGCCCATGCGGAATATGTGCGCAGCGCGCAGGGTGGCGGCGAGTGGAACTATCTCAAAAAACTGCCTGAACGCTGGACGATTTCTTATCACAAATTGCGTTTTTACGTGCGCCCGACAGGGTTCAAACACACCGGTCTTTTCCCTGAACAGGCCGCGAACTGGGATTTTATGACACAGTGCATCGGCCGGGCGCAGGGAGCACCACGCATCCTCAATTTGTTTGCTTATACCGGCGGCGCAACGCTTGCGTGCGCTGCGGCGGGCGCACAAGTCACGCATATCGACGCGGCAAAAAGCATGAACGGCTGGGCCAGGGAAAACCTCGAACTATCCGGCCTTTCACAAAAACCTGTCCGTGTTTTAGCGGACGACTGTCTGAAATTTGTATTGCGTGAGCAGCGGCGCGGCAACCGTTACGACGGCATCATCATGGATCCGCCAAGCTATGGGCGGGGTGCGGACGGCAAGGTGTTCCGCACAGAGGATAACCTTTTTGAGCTGGTGAGAGAGACTTCCAAGCTCTTATCGGACACGCCCGTATTTTTTATTATCAACTCCTATACGACCGGGCTTTCCTCGGTGGTATGTAAAAACATATTGGAAATATCGCTTGGCAAGCGCGGCGGAAGCATCGACGCAGGCGACCTCTGCCTGCCCGTCGAGGGACAGAACATCCTGCTCCCGTGCGGCACAACTACACGGTGGACGCCATGACGCCCCACATCTTATATGAGGACAATCATCTTCTTGTCGCCATCAAGCCGCAAAACATGCCATCGCAGGCCGACAGCTCGCGTGACATCGATTTTCTGAATCTTTTGAAACAATATATCAAGGAAAAATATCAGAAGCCCGGCGAGGTGTATTTAGGCCTCGTGCACCGTCTCGACCGCCCCGCGGGCGGTGTGATGGTATTTGCGCGCACCTCAAAGGCCGCTGCGCGGCTTTCCGCCCAGCTAAAGGACGGCAGCTTCCAGAAAAAATATTATGCCGTGGTCTCGGATACCCTTCCTTTGTCCGGTACGCTGGAAGACCATCTTCTAAAGGATGGCGATACCAACACCACCAGCGTTGTCTTGCCGGACACGCCCGGCGCAAAACGAGCGCTTCTGGATTACGATACCGCAGCACAAAAAGACAATTTGACGCTTCTCTCTATCACGCTGCGAACAGGCCGTTCGCACCAGATACGCGTACAGCTGGCGCACGCCGGCGCGCCTCTTTTGGGCGACGTAAAATATGGCGGCAAAAACGCCAAGAACCTGTGCTTGTGGTCTTATTCTCTTTCCATCCTCCACCCCACAAAAAAAGAACGGCTCACCTTTACGTGTCCGCCGCCCTCTGCTTATCCGTGGGATATGTGGGACATCACTGCTCCCAGTTGACCACCGGAAACTGCACATCCTCCGTCTCGACCGTAAGGCCGTTCAGATATTCCAGCATATTGTTGACGCCTGTTGAAAAGCGGATGCCCGTCGCCCACAGCGCCTGGTATTTTACGCCCATTTTTTTGTTCAGTTTAGCATCGCCGTAAATATTGTCCCCTAAAATCGGGTAGCCCGCCGCCTCCATATGCGCGCGTTCCTGGTTCATATACTGCGTGACCGGCTCGATCTCGAGAAAGCTCAGCTGCCCGTTACTTTTCAGGATATGATAGCGGGTGTAGATTGGCAGCGCGCCGCGCGTATTGTCTTTTGTCACGCGGTATTTTTCGTCGCTTTCCCTAACATAAAAATGCTGAAATTCCCCATCGCCGTATTTTGGGCACCCTTTAACGACCGCCCGAAACATGCGCGCGATCCGCCTTTGCCGCGTCGCCTCACGGATCGCTTCAAAAGCGTCTCCGTTTTTTGCAAACATCACAAGCCCGCCCGTGTAAACGTCCAGCTTGAAGCACGGGAACGGGATCATGCCGAGCTCCTCGGAATATTCCGCGTTATCCTGCATATAGTTGATGACCATAGAAATAAGCTCCGGCGTATCTTTGGGCTGCCCCGCCCCTACCGTCACGACCGTTCCCGGCTGCTTATTGAGAACAATAATATTCTCGTCTTCATATACGATATCGAGAACCGGCTGCCGCTCATATTCGATAGGCACATATATCTCGATAATATCGCCGTCCTGCACCGCAAAATCCTTTTTGATAAGACAGCCGTTTAATTTGATATCCCCTGCGCGGATCATTTTTTTGAGATTTGCCGCCGCGAGCTCAGGCATCGATTCCTTCACACATTCTGTGATACGGAAGCCTTCCTGCTCTCTTGCGATTTCAAGCCTGATCATAGATGTCCCCTTTTTCTGGTAAATACTTCTAATAGATATAGTTGTGCAATATGCGCACGATATCTTTATTTTGCGGGGAACAAATCCCCATACCGCAGCTCTTTGCCGCAGCCGCTTTTTAAGAGCAGCGATTCTTTGGTGACGCGCATCGGCACATGTGGGATGCCCGCTTCATGCACCACCGCGCCATCCGCCTCAAATCCAAAGTTCTCATAAAAGCCCTTTGCCCTCTCCTGCGCATCGAGGCGCACCTCGGAAGGGTCAAACTCGAACGCTTTCACGAGCAGCAGCCGCATCATCAGATCGCCCACGCCCTGTCCGCGTTCTTCAGCTAACACGCACAGCCTGCCGATTTTAAACGTCTTACCGTCATGGTACAGCCTACCCGTCCCGATCGGGCGCTCGCCGTCATAGATCACGACGTGCATCGCCTGCTCGTCAAACAAATCAAACTCATCCTCGCGCGCAAATCCCTGCTCTGCTACAAACACGCTTTCGCGTACAGCGATCACGTCCGCAAGATCGCCGTTTCCGCATATCCACTGGTTGGTGATCAATATTCCGGCGCCTCCTCATCGTCATGGATGTAATCCGTTTCCATATATTTCGTATATTCGCCCTGCCACTGCATCGCGATCGCGCCCGTAGGCCCGCTCCTTTGCTTGGCAATAATGATGCGCGCTTTTCCCGCATTTTCCGGCGTTTTGTCCTCCGGATAATAGTCTTCCCTGTGTAGAAAAATGACTACGTCCGCGTCCTGCTCGATCGCGCCTGACTCACGCAAATCAGAAAGCATAGGGTAGCGCGTCTTTTTTTCGCGCTTTTCAGAAGCACGCGAAAGCTGTGAAAGCAGCATGATCGGCACGTTGAGCTCCTTTGCCATGATCTTTAGGGAGCGCGTGATCTGCGCCACTTCCTGCTGGCGGTTTTCTGTGCGTCCCGTGCCCTGCAGCAGCTGTAAATAGTCGATGGCAATGAGCCCCAGCCCCGACTGTTTTTGCATTCTGCGCGCCTTGGCGAGCATTTCCGTCACGGTGATCGTCGCCGAATCGTCGATATAGATCGGCGCATTCGACAATACCTTCATCGCTTCCGCGAGCTTGGTGATCTCTGTTGCCCCCATCTTCCCTGAACGCGTCAACTGACTGTCGATACGCGCTTCTGAACACAAAAGCCGCGTCGCGAGCTGGTCTGCTGCCATTTCCAGCGAAAATACCAGACATGGTATCTCCTTCGTAAGCCCGATATGTTCCACAATGTTCATCGCAAAACTCGTTTTACCCATACCCGGGCGGCCTGCGATGACGATAAGCTGCGTGCCCTGAAGCCCGGACAGCATCTGATCCATATATGGAAACCCGGTCGGGATACCCATCATGCCATCCTGTGCCTTCATCGCTTCGCTGATCTTGACATAGCTTTCCTGCAAGGCTTCTTTGATATGCACGACCGTGCTGTGCGAATTTTTAAGCGCGATCCGATAGATCGCATCGCCTGCGCGTCCGATGATCGCGTCCACTTCGTCCTCACCCTTATAGCTTTCGTCCGCCGCGCTCATGCTCGCGTCGATCAGCTTACGCAGCGACGACTTTTGCTGTACGATATTGATGTAATGCTTGAGGTTTGCAACAGAAGGCACAACCGTCGTTAATTGCGACAAATATTCCATACCGCCCATACGCATTTTGCCGATCTGCTCCAGTTTTTGGCTCACGGTGACAAGGTCGACAGATACGCCGTCGCTCATCAGGTCACCCATCACACGAAAAATATCCCTGTGCTGCTGCTGATAAAAATCCTCTTCCCGCAGGGCTTCCATTGCCTCGTATACACATTTTTCATTGAGAAGCATACTTCCCAGAATAGATTGCTCCGCCTCCAGATTGTTAGGCGGTATCCTGTTGCCCGCAACTACGGGACGTCCATCAGCCATCGACCACCACTACCTTTATCTTTGTACTTACTTCCGCATATACCTTGACGGAAACGTCATATTCGCCGAGTTCCTTGATATTCGGTACGTTCACTTTCTTCTTATCGATGTTCGTACCCATGGCCTTCGAAAGCTCCACCGCTACTTCCTTTGCGGTGATCGCGCCAAAAAGCCTGCCGCCCTCGCCATGCTTCGCCGGGATGGTAAGCGTCATGCCGGCCATCTTATCTGCCAGCTCCTTTGCGTCCTGCTTTTCTACCGCTTTTTTATGTTTTTCCGCCGCCTGCGCGATGGTCGCAGCGTTTAAGTTCTGCGCCGTTGCCTGACTCGCCAGCTTCTTCGGAAACAAGAAAT
>NZ_JAYFPU010000279.1:0-2664 GCF_034927525.1 Christensenella sp. | reverse complement strand
CACCGATGCTGCCGTGGTTTGAAAAAACCGCCAGTCCCGCATCACAGTCTTCGGGCACCGAAAGCCGCAGCCCGGGCTCTGCACACAGCATCGTATGCCCCGCCCATACAAAATCAAAATCAAATTCACTGAGGTTTGTCACGCAATAGTCGATGCGTACACAATGTGCCGCCGAAAAACTGATCCGTTTTTCAAAGCGGTACGGAAGCCTGATCCCATGCATTGCAAAGGCCACGCTTTCTTCCTCAAGCTGCATATCACACCTTGTGTTCCATACCTCACCGTGGTCGCTGAGCAGCGTACCCTTCCACGGAGCATCCTCGCAATAGCATGCGTCGATCGTGGGAAACATATCATCCATTCCACTGCATTCGCCGTCCGTATACAATCCGTCAAAAGGCATGGTACGGTACGCAGGCTCCGGCCGCTGCACCATAAACTGGCGCTTCCCATCGCTAAGCCAGGCCAGATTCCCGCCAAAATCCGGAAGAAACCGTGCTTCCAGCACATCGTTTTTGAGCACTGCCGCGCGCTGGTCTTTATAGCTTCCTTCATAACAGGACATGCCGCACCCCTCCTAGTAAATGATAAATTCCCCGGGCATACACATATCCAGCCTGCACGCAGGTGCATGACGCGCAAACGCGTCGATCGCCTCGATCGGGTTGCCGAGGTGCTTGGGAAACGTCCAGAAATGATGCGGGATACAAGCCGCTGCATGGAGGTCTGCCGCGAACACCGCCGCCTCACGCGCGTCAAGATTGCCAAACGCGCCGTTGATCGGAAGTAAGGCGACCTGCGGGCGCTGATCGCTGGCGTCCGCAAGCCGCTTTGTATTGTAGCTTGTATCGCCTGAATAATATATTTTTGTAAAACCAAAATCCAGTACGACTCCCAGCGCCTCCGGGGACAACTCCCCGTGGTCACAATCCACCGTGATCACCTTAAACTCATCAAAATCATACGTCTTGTTTTTTTCGATCAGGTTCATCTGTTTTGTAATACCGGCTTTTTTCGCTTCTTCCATACATACTTCGTTCGCGTAGCATTGTGTTTTGCCGCCTGCAAGCAGCACAGGAAGGCTGTCCATATCCAGATGGTCGCCGTGTTCATGCGAAACAAACAGATAGTCCGCTTCTATTTCGTCCGCCTCAAAAAGCGGTGCGCTCAGGCGCTTGAAAGCAAGCCCTTCCTCTTTTTCAAATAGCTTATACACATAATCCGAAAGATACGGATCGATCAGGATCACTTTATCGCCCGCCGTTTTGACCAAAAAACCCGCCTGTCCGATCCACGCAACGGCTACTTTGCCCTGCGCTACTTCAAGCGCCCGGACTTTTTCTTCAAATCTCATGCCCGCCTCTCCTTTTCCTTCGAACGTCCTGTTTTCTCAGTCAAACTTCAACAGCACCTTAATGCGGTCTCCGTCATTTTGGATCACGTGGTCGACCGCCTCCTGCGCATCGTTGAAATTGTAGACCGAGGAGATCAGCGGCTTAAAGGACACCCGCTTATATTTGAGCAATTCTATGATCCCCGGCATACTTCCGCCTGTTCCCGCTACCCCCAGCAGGTTCACGTCGTTTACCACAAATTTATCGATATTGAAGTCGTCGATCGGTTTTTCAAAGAACCCAAGCAGCACCACATTGCCGCCGCCTGAGATATAATTGGCACAATCCTTAAACATCTGCACATTCCCTGACGACTCGATGATCGTGTTTACGCGTCCTGTGACCGTGATTTTTTTGAGTTCCTCCGCGATATCCTGCGTCGCGGAATTAAGAAGGTAATCCGCCCCCATCTGCCGGCCGATCTCCAGCTTAGAATCGCGCCTGCCGACCAGTATCACCGAGCAGCCGATCGCCTTTAAGAGGCCAACCCCCGTGAGGCCGATAGGGCCTGTGCCGATCACCATCACCATATCGCCAAATTTCACGCCGCTTTTGATGATGCCCGCCATCGCGATAGAAGCAGGCTCAATGAGCGCGGCCTCATCGAGATCAGTATCGTCGCCCAGCTTATACGTCAGTCGCTCAGGCATCTTCATATATTCCGCAAAGCAACCGTCATATGTATTCAGCGTCCCTACGCTTCTCGCATTGGGACAATGCGCGCTGTTTCCACTCCAGCAAGTTGGGCAATCGAAGCACGGCACCCCGTTTTCACCGATCACATGGTCTCCCGGCTTGATCGTTTTCACGTCTTCGCCCACTTCCGTGACAATTCCCGACCATTCGTGGCCGATGCGGATCGGGTATTTTGCGAGCCCCTCCGTAACAAAGGTTGTTTCACCTGTAATAAGCGCAATATCTGTCGCACAAACACCCGCATAGCTTACCTTTGCTAAAATATCTTTGGGGCCGAGCTTCGGTTTTTCGACCTCAATGAATTCTGTGACGCCCGGTTCTTTTGCTATAAATGCTTTCATAAGTAAAGTCCCTCTCCATTTGTATTTCAGTGCATCCTATCAAAAATCTCTTGCAAAACCGCACGTCCATCCACCGTCCACGGTCAGGATGTTGCCCGTCATGTAAGTCATTTCATCAGATGATAAGAATATCGTCGTCCCCGCGATCTCCCACGGCTCGCCCGGCCGTTTCAGGGGGATATGCGACAGCAGCCTGTCTGCCATTGCCTTGTCAGCATAAAACAGCGCCTTCG
>NZ_JAYFPU010000298.1:0-5791 GCF_034927525.1 Christensenella sp. | reverse complement strand
GTTTTTGATTGCGACAATACTGCATACGGCAGGCGGCATCGTTCTCAGTTTAAGCCCCGCAGCGCCGCTTGCCGCGCAGGTATTGGCGGCACAGACGGGGCTGTTTATCCCCATCGTTATTTTTGATGTACTGATGCTTGTTTATCTTGCCGTATCAAAAAGAGCGCGTAGGGTATTTCAAAAAAGCTAGCGCGTCTTTTTGGCGGGTCTGCTGTCTTGCTTGTTGCGTATGAATTTGTGCTTGATGTGCGGGTTGGCTGTTTTGCGCGTGTCGATGTCGAATTGCTTTAACGCTTCCACAAGCTGCGTCAGCTTGGGGTAACCATAGTTGCGCGAGTCAAAATCCGGATAGCGTTTGTTGAGGCGGTTGCCTACCGCACCCAAAAATGCCCAGCCGTCGTCGTCTGAAATGTCGTTGACGATCGCTTTGATGGCACGCGTCAGCTGCTGCGTGTTCGCCTTGGCGGGGCCGGTCTTTTCTTCCTTTTCCTCCGGCGCGGCTTCCGCGGCTTCGTCCGTGCTTTGTGCGAGCACCTCTAAGTATTTGAATATTTCGCACGCTGCGATGAAGGCGGCAGGCGTTTTTCGTTCGCCCATGCCGATGACGAGCATGCCCGATTCGCGCAGGCGCGCGGCAAGACGGGTGAAGTCGCTGTCGCTCGATACAATGCAGAACCCGTCCACATTACCGGAATAGAGGATATCCATTGCGTCGATGATGAGCGCGGAATCCGTTGCGTTTTTACCTTTTGTATAACCGTATTGCTGGATGGGCGCGATGGAATAATCGAGCAGCACTTTCTTCCACGATGAATTCTGCGTGGTCGTCCAGTCGCCGTAGATACGCTTGTAGGTGGGCGTGCCGTGGTTGGAAATCTCGTCAAAAATCAGCTTGATATACTTGTCGGACACATTGTCTGCGTCGATGAGTACCGCAATCCTTTTATCATTATTATCCATATAGTACTTCTTTCGTTTTTTCTTATAGTATATCATAAACCATTCTTAATAGAAAATGCGCCTGTTTTGCGCAATTTCCGTTTTACAAAGGGCGGGCAGGTTTGTTATAATTGAAGAAGTTTTGAAAATGCGGATACCGCGCAGGGCGGTATTTAGGAGGCAAGTTTTTTGAAGTTATTGATGGGAAATGAAGCGATCGCCCGAGGCGCGATTCGCGCGGGCGTGAACCTTGTGTGCGGATATCCGGGTACGCCGTCGACGGAGGTGCTGGAAACGGTCGCAAAGCATAATCCGGGCGACATCCATGTGGAGTGGTCGATCAATGAAAAGGCCGCTATGGAAGTGGGCGGCGGCGCGAGCTTTTCGGGTGCGCGCGTGCTGGTGACGATGAAGCAGATGGGGCTTAATGTAGCGGCTGACCCGCTGATGTGCCTTTCTTATTTGGGTACAAAGGGCGGTATGGTCGTGATGGTGGCGGACGATCCGGGGCCGATATCTTCTCAGACGGAGCAGGATACGCGCCACTTTGCGCAGTTTGCAAACCTGCCTGTGCTCGATCCGGCGACGCCGGAGGAGGCGTACCGCATGGTGCAGGATGGGTTCCGTATTTCTGAGCAGTGGGGATTGCCTGTTATCTTGCGTGCGACGACGCGCGTATGTCATTCGTATGCCTCTATCGAAGCGGAAGAATGCGTGGAAAAGCACGCTTATGACGGATTTGAAAAAGACCCGCGCTGGGTGATTTTCCCCAGCCTTTCTTACAAAAACCACGGGCTGCTGGAGCAAAAGCAAAAGGACATCGCAGCGGCGTTTTCGCAGTCGGAATGGAATACTTCCGTCGGCAGTGGGAAGATCGGCATTGTGAGCGGCGGCGCGGCGTATAATTATGCAAAGGAAGCAATAGGGGAGCTTGGCGCGGACGTAACGCTTTTAAAGATCGGCACGCCGTATCCGTTCCCAGCAGATTTTGTGCTGGGTGAGATGGAAAAGCTTGATAAGGTGCTCGTGATCGAAGACCTTGACGCTGTGATTGAGGACAGCCTGCACGAGCTGGCTGGAAAACATCAGCTGAAATGGACTGTTTATGGAAAAGATACAGGCAACCTGCCTGTAAACGGGGAATATACACATGAGATGGTGCGGGCAGCGATCGCGGCGTTTTGCGGCATCGACGATATAGAGGCGCGGGAGGAAAGCGCGCCTGAGCTTCCGATCCGGCCGCCGGTGCTGTGTGCGGGATGCCCGCACAGGGCGTCGTTTTACGCGGTCAAGCAGGCGATGAAGGGCATACCCGCGGTGTTCACCGGGGACATTGGCTGTTATACGCTTGGCAACGCGAAGCCGCTTGATATGGCGGACACGTGCCTGTGCATGGGCGCGGGCATCACGGTCGCGCAGGGGCTTTTGCACATGGAGCCGGACAAAAAATATTTTGCGTTTATCGGCGATTCCACGTTTTTCCACACGGGCATACCGGGCGTGATCAACGCGGTGTACAACAAGGCGGACATCACGGTGGTGGTGCTTGACAACAGCACGACGGCGATGACGGGGCATCAGCCGCACCCGGGGACGGGCACGACGATGATGGGTGAAAAATCTGAGCCGGTGAGTATTGAGGGGATGCTGCGCGCGTGCGGCGTGCAATATGTGAAAACAATAGACCCGCTCGATTTTGAGCTGGCGAAGCAGGCGGCAAAGGAAGCGGCGGAGCACGAGGGTGTGTCTGCGATCGTCTTCAAGTCGCCGTGTATTGCGCTTTTTAAGCCGGAAAAGACATATGCGGTCAATGCGGAAAAATGTATTTCGTGTAAGAAATGTATCCGCGAGATTGGCTGCCCGGCAATCGCGCTGCGGGACGGGATGGTGGCCGTTGAGCCTTCACTGTGCTACGGCTGCGGGCTGTGTACGTATGTTTGCCCTGTGGATGCGATCGAGGAGGCGGAAGTATGAAGTGTGATGTATTGATCGCCGGTGTGGGCGGACAGGGCACGATCTTGGCTTCGAGGCTGATCGCGCAGTCTGCGATGGAGGACGGGTGCTTTGTGCGTTCGTCAGAGACCATTGGTATGGCGCAGCGCGGCGGAAGCGTTGTGAGCCATGTGCGCGTGGATGGAGAAGATAAGAGCAGCGTGATCCCCCTGCATACGGCAGATTTGCTGCTGGCATTTGAACCGGCGGAAGCAGCGCGGGCGTTGCCGCGACTGAAAAAGGGTGGCAAGGCGGTGGTGAATACGGAGCGGGTGATCCCCGTGACGGCCTCGCTTTTGGGAAAAGCGTATGAGCTTAACGAAATCAAAGAATATATAGGCAGGCATGCGGAGGCGCATTTTATTGATGCGTACGGCATTGCAAAGGAATGCGGAAGCCCAAAAACCGTTAATATCGTGCTGATTGGAGCAGCGATCGGCATAGGGGCGATCCCCTTTTCCCTGGAGCGTATGCGCGAGCTGCTGATACGCACGCTTCCACAGAAGATACTGGATATGAACTTAAAAGCACTTGAGGCGGGATATGATTCCGTACAATAGAAAGAGAATAGAATAGAGGAGATTAGAAATGGATGAGAGGCAATTCGGGCTGTTTGCAAAGCAGCTCAAAAACGTGAGTGAGAACAGTCCTTTTTACAGGCAAAAGTTTGCGGAAGGCGGATTTGACCCGCGCGATGTGAAGGGGCCGGAGGACATCAAAAAGATACCGTTCACCGATAAGGGAGACCTGAGGGCGGCGTACCCGCTCGGCCTTCAGGCGGTGCGGGAGGAAGATGTAGTGCGCATTCATTCCACTTCCGGCACGACGGGCGAGCCGGTCATCATTCCTTATACGCGGCAGGATGTTGAGGACTGGTGCGAGATGTTCCGCAGATGCTATGAGATCGCGGGGGTGACCAATCTCGACCGGGTACAGATCACGCCGGGATTTGGTTTGTGGACGGCAGGCATCGGCTTTGAGGCGGGATGCGAGGCGCTGGGAGCCATGGCAATACCGATGGGGCCGGGCAATACCGAAAAACAATTGAAGATGATGACGGATTTAAAGACCACAGTGCTGGGGTCAACCTCCTCGTATGCGCTGCTGCTTGCCGAGCAGGTGGAGAAAATGGGGTTAAAGGACAAGATCGCTCTGAAAAAAGGGATCATCGGTTCGGAGCGGTGGAGCGATAAGATGCGCAAGCGTATCCGCGAGGGACTGGGCATCGAGCTTTTTGATATTTATGGGTTGACGGAGATCTATGGGCCGGGCATTTCGATCGACTGTGAATGCCATCAGGGGCTGCACTATTTCGACGACTTTTTGTATATGGAGATCATCGATCCGGACACGGGCGAAAACGTACCGGACGGGCAGTATGGCGAGATCGTGATTACGACGCTCAAAAAAGAGGGCGCGCCGCTGCTTCGGTACCGGACGCACGATATGTCGCGCATCATCCCGGGCAAATGCGCGTGCGGCAGGAGCTATCCGCGGCACGACCGGATTTTGGGACGTACAGACGACGTAGTGAAGGTGAAGGGCGTAAACATCCATCCGAGCCAGATCGATATGCTGCTGAAGGGCATCGACAAGGTGAGCAGCGAATATATGGTGACGCTTGACAAGGTGGGCAGTGCAGACCGCATGGTATTGCAGTTTGAGGTGGAGAACGGCGCAGATCTGTGCGAGACGGGCGAGGCTGTCGCGCGTGAATTTAAAAAACGCATCGGCATCAAAATCGATACGCAGGCGGTGGAGATCGGCGGTCTGCCGCGCAGCGAAAAGAAAACGAAGCGGATACACGATCTGCGGTATCAGTGACCTGGCCGGGGCGTATCAGAAAGAAAACCGTTGCATGTGGGGAAAACGTGCGGCGGTTTTTTATTGTTTTTGCAGCGTGTATGCGATACAATAAAGGAAATGAAATTCACAGGAGTAGCGGCATGAAAAAACACATTGTTGCGCTCGACCAGGGAACGACCAGTTCCCGTTGTATTATTTTTGACGAAGATCATAATATGGTAAACGCTCGGCAGCGCGAATTTCCGCAGTATTTTCCGGAACCGGGATGGGTGGAGCATGACCCGCTGGAAATCTATTCTTCGCAGTATACCGTCTTGGAAGAGGCGATTGAAGAATCGGGGATACCGCTTGAGTCAGTCGCGGGCATTGGCATCACCAACCAGCGCGAGACCACGGTGGTATGGGAAAAAAGCACCGGCAAGCCTATTTATAACGCGATCGTGTGGCAGTGCAGGCGCACGGCGGATATTTGTGCGCAATTAAAAGCGGACGGATGGGAGCCGTATGTCCGCGAGAATATGGGGCTGGTGATCGACGCGTATTTTTCGGCGACAAAACTGAAATGGATATTAGACCACGTGGAGGGCGCGCGTGCGCGTGCAAAACGCGGGGAGCTTTTGTTTGGCACGGTGGATACGTGGTTATTGTGGAACTTGACGAAGGGGCGCGTGCATGTGACAGACCTCACGAACGCGTCTCGTACGATGCTTTTCAACATCAAAACACTTTCGTGGGACGAGAAGATTTTAAAGGAGCTGGATATTCCGGCGCGTATGCTGCCGGAGGTGAAAAGCTCGGCGGAGATATATGGCCATACGCGGCTGTTTGGCAAGGACGTCCCCATTGCGGGAATCGCGGGCGACCAGCAGGCAGCGCTTTTCGGGCAGGCGTGCTTTGAGCCGGGGCAGGCTAAGAATACATACGGCACGGGCTGTTTTTTGTTGATGAATACGGGGGAAAAGCTTTGCTACAGCAAGCACGGGCTGCTGACAACCATCGCCGCCACCCCCAAGGGGAAGATACAATATGTGATCGAGGGCAGCGTGTTTATGGG
>NZ_JAYFPU010000070.1:0-12427 GCF_034927525.1 Christensenella sp. | reverse complement strand
AACAGGCTTCCGGTCAGAAACGTAGACTTTTTTATCCATAAGATGAAATAGCACATATTCTACCGGTTTTACAAAAATACGTACAAAAATACGATTTTTTTTATTAAATTCAGTATAAATGAAGTGGATAAAAAAGTCTACGTTTCTGACCGGAAGCCTGTTTTGGCGCCATATGTAAGGGGGAAAATATGGGCAGACATCAAAAAGAAGATTTGCTTGATGCGCTTGCAAAGGAAGCAGACTGCGCATATTTATCGGAATTGCGGGATCGTGGTTTTTATCCTTCGATCGTAAAGGCGCTGAGACGGATCGATCCGGAGGCATACAGCCTTTCGGAATGGAATGAGGCGATCTGCTATATCACGGGTGAGCGGGAAAAAGCCGTGGATGTACTGCAGGCTGCGAACTGTTTGGGAGAAAAACTGGAGCAAGGCCACTTTGTGGTGAAAAAGGGATAAAATCACACATGATATTTATAAAACCGCCTGCAAAGCGGTTTTTTTGACGACTTTTTTAAGGCGGGCAAAGTGTTACAAAAAGTTTACTAATTTCATGACAATCCGTAAAGTATTGTGATATAATCTATAGAAAGTCGGCGCGGGCCGGCAGAAACGATGGGGAAGGTAGCTATCCTGTGGGATTTTTGAGAAACAAACCGCTTGTCGTCACGATCGTTGTGGTCGTGGTACTGATCATATTGATGGTTGCGACAGGCTCTGGAAACAAAGCGGCAGACAGCGGCGCAAACATAGTAGGCGGCGCATTTGTTCCTGTACAGAAATTCTTTTACCAGATATCCGACTCGGTCGGCGGGTTCTTTGATAATATTGTGAACAGCGGTGACGCGGCGGACGAAAAGCAAAAGCTGGATTCGGAGCTGCAGACGATCAAGGGACAGATGAACGATTATGATGAGATGAAGGCAGAAAACGAACGCCTGAAGGAAATGCTCGATTATAAGCAGAAGAACGCTTCTCAAGAATTGAAGGTTGCGACCATCATCGGCAAAAATCCGGGCAACTGGTTTGACGTGTTTACGATCGATCTGGGCATTAACGACGGGATCGCGAAAAACATGCCCGTGATCACGGCGGACGGCCTTGTGGGGCGTGTGGAAGAGGTCGGGCTCAACTGGGCCAAGGTCATGGCGGTGATCGACGGTCGAAGCAATGTCCCGTCTATTATGGAAAGAACGCGTGAATATGGCGTGGTCAAGGGGAGCGTTTCTCAGGATTCTCTGGACGCGTCGCTGTATATCAACTATCTCCCGCTCGATTCAGATGTGATCGAGGGAGATAAGGTGCTGACGTCAGGGCTCGACGGGATATATCCCAAGGGCCTTTTGGTCGGGACGGTACAGAGCGCATCGCAGGCGGGTTCTACAGGCGTAAATGTCAAGCTTACGGCTGCGGTCGATTTTCGAAGGTTAGAAGAAGTGTTTGTGGTCGTAGCTGTCGACGGACAGGCGACGGGGACAAGCGCTGCAAACGAAACGACAGGCGGCGGAGAGGCCGCCCAGCCTGAACCGAGCTCTACGCCGCAGCCGGGTGCAAGTGCAAGCCCCGCGGCTTCGGCAGCGACTACAGGGTAAGGGCTTATGAGATATGTAGTGCTGACTATAATGGGTGTTTTCGGTGTGATACTGACAAGCTCACTGCTGCGCGATATCAGTATTGGTGATGTTCCGCTGCAAATAGACCTGGTGCTGCTGATGGCACTGAGCTTCGCTGTGGTGGAAAAGAGCAGTATGCCCATCATATTTGCGGCAGTTTCAGGGCTGTTGATGGACATGATGTATTCTACGATATGGGGGACATATGCGCTATGCTATACGGTGGTGACGGCTCTTATCGTATTGTTTTTCCGCAAGGCGGGACGCTTTAATGTATTGTATCTGTTCGTGGTGGGAGCAGGCGGTTATATCGTAAAAGAGCTGTTGATGTCGCTTTTGGTTTTTATCCAGGGCGCGCGGTTTTCGATGCCCGTGATGCTGGTGTACAATATTCTGCCGTCCGCTGTTTTGACAGGCGGCTTGATGTTTGCGGCTTATTGGCTGATTAACCGGCTCATGAAAAACAACTGGATGCGTCCACGTTCGACGTATCGTTTTGATGATATCTGAGGATGTCTGTTGAACCACTTAAGATATAAGAGGAGACCATGTTAAAAAAGTTAAAGAATAGATTTTTGATAAGCTTTACAGTGATAGCGCTGGTGTTCGTTATGCTGATGGTAGGACTTGGAAACCTGACGCTTGTGCAGGGCGGTACGCTTGCGACGCAGTCGGAGGATAAGAAGATCCGGACGCTGCAGTTAAAAGGCGCGCGCGGACAGATCACCGACAGCACGGGGATCCCGCTTGCATACGACCAGAGCAGCTATGACATCCAGTTCACAAAAGATCCTTCAAAAAATACAACAACAGACAAAGCGTATTACACGGATGTACTGATCCGTGCGATTGCGCTTATTGAGGAAAACGGCGGCAGCACGATCGATACATTCTCGATCAAGCGGGGTGACGACGGTACGTTTGCGTTCGATTTTGGCGTGACGGACGAAGATGCGTTTGCCAAGCGTGAGGAGGATTGGCGCAAGAATATGTTTGTTTCCAAATCCGAGACGGTGACACCGGACGTTATTTACCGCGACCTGCGCAGCCGTTACCGCATTCCGGAAGAATATACCTACGAACAGGCACGTAAGCTGCTCTCCATCTGGCAGGAGGTACAGCTTTCGTCTTATGTCGCCTATGTGCCTGTTACGATCTGTAAAAATGTCGATATGAACCTTGTATCGGTGCTGGAGGGGCACTCGGACGACCTTGAGGGCATCCAGATCGCCGAAAGCGCGACGCGCATCTACCCCAAAGACGATGTGATGGCAGTACTGCTCGGGTATATGGGCAAGATGAACGACAAGGATACGGTCACCGAATATAAGGCAAAAGGATATTCGCCGGACGACCTGATCGGCACGACGGGGCTGGAAAGCACGATGGAGCAATACCTGACGGGCAATTCTACTGAAAAACAGGGAACCCGGCAGGTGGAGGTCAACAGCAAGGGCAAGGTCATTCAGGAGCTTGCGTATACGCCGCCCAAGCAGGGATACGACGTGCGGTTGACCGTCGACCTGCAATTGCAGATGGCCGCCGAAAAAGCGATCAAGGAAAACGTCGAACAGGTCTACCAGAAGCAATATGATATGTATTATAATCCAACGACAGAGGAGCAGATAAAAAAACGCGAATCGTACGACGTCGAGCTCGATAAGCGCACCTTGACGGACGAGCAGATCGCGGATGGCAAGTCTACAAACTTTGATAAGCTGAGTCTGGCAAAATCCGGCGCGCTTATCGTGATGGACGTAAAGACGGGCAACGTGCTTGCCATGGCGAATTACCCGTCGTATGACGCGAACTTGTTCACGAGCGGCATTTCGGAAGCCGCGATGCAAGAGCTGAGCAACGATCCGGGTACGCCGCTTTTCAACAAAGCGATCTCGTCAAAGGTCATTCCGGGCTCTATCTTTAAGATGGTCACGGGTATGGGCGGTCTGATGGAAGGCGCGATCACGCTGGATACACATATCGACTGTGAAAAAGAATATAAAAAATATGTAAGTGAAAACTATGTTGGTCACGTGCCCTCGTGTTGGATCAACCCGTACAACCTGCAAAAGCATGCGGGTCTTGACCTTGAATACGCTCTGGCGCAAAGCTGCAACTATTTTTTCTATACGGTGGCGGACAACATGGGCATCGATAACGTTGTCAAATGGGGCGAGAACTTTGGCCTGACAAAACCGACGAATATCGAGCTGACAGGCGAAGCGGTCGGGCAGATCGGTAACCAGGACGTGCTTTACGATCCGGAAAAACCGTTGGAACAGCAAAAAACTTCGCTGCCACGGCTGGTACGCGCGCAGATCATGGGATATCTGGAAGATTATGGCGTCAAGCTGGGCGTGACCTATACGGACGAGCAGATCACGAAGACGACGGATAGGCTGATCGCGCTGGTGGCGCCCGTGCTTTTGCAGCCGGGCAACCTGACGCTGGGCGAGCAGATCACGACAGTGTTGTTTGAAGAACTGGATATCACGGCGCGTACTTCAAGGAACCGCGGCTGGCACAACGATATCAACCAGTCGCTCCAGCAGCTGAAATGGAACCCGAACGAGACGATCACAGCGGGTATCGGTACAAACTTTACGACGATCACGCCCATTGCGGTCGCACGCTACGTATCCTCTTTGGTAAACGGCGGCATCGTCTACAATGCGAACATCGTAGACAACGTGGTGGATCAGGACGGCAACGTGATCGAAAAGGTAGAGCCGGTGGTTTACAACAAGATAGAAGCGCCGGAAGAATATTTCTCTACGATCAAGCAGGGTATGAAGGACGTGGTAAGCGACGACGAATTCGGCGGTGCGCGTGACGCGTTCAAAAATGAAGACGGGACAGACTGGAAATACCTGAAAATGATCGGCGGTAAGACAGGTACGGGACAGGTTTCAGAGGTAGAGCTCGAGAACAACGCGTGGTTCGTTGCCTTTGCGCCGTATGACGATCCGGAAATCGCGGTCGTATCTTACATCCCGAACGGGTATTCGGGGGCCTCCGCAGCGCCGGCGGCACGGAGCATCATCGAGTATTATCTGGACGGCAAGGAAACGGAAGGAACGCCCAAGACGGAATCCGTACCTTCCTCAAACCAGATCGTGCTTTAAAAAGAATTTGCTATGAAATCTATATTCATGTATAATATATGGCGTGGTAATAGGGTTAAAAAGCTTTCCCATAGGGGCGGCACGGAGGTTAGCAATGCAGAGTATCGTGACAATCAAAGGCAAAGAAGACGGCTTGGAGATCTATCTGGATGAAAAGTCTACTTATCCTGTGCTGCGCGAAGAATTGATGGTAAAGCTCAAGAAGAACAAGGAGTTCTTCCGCGACAGCGATACAAAGGTCGTGATCCGCGGGAAGCAGATATCCGACGCACAGTGCAAAGAGATCAAGCGTGTGTTCGCGATGGACTTCGGTATCCGTGACGTGCTTTTTGGCGACGAGGCGGATATGATGCGCGAGGCGGAGCTCAAGATCGAGCGTCCGGCGCCGTCGCACGGCAAGGCTAAAAGTGTGGCGAGGCCAAAGGACGAGTATTTGGACGAAGTGGATCTTGTATCCAATTCGTATTTTGACGCACAGTCGATTTTTATCAACAATACGATCCGTTCAGGACAGAGGATCGAGTGCGAAGGCGATATCGTGGTTATCGGCGGTGTGAATCCCGGTGCGGAAGTGATCGCCGGAGGCAGCATCGCGGTATTTGGACGGCTTTCGGGTCTTGCACATGCGGGATGCTCGGGCAGGACGGACGTATGTGTGGCGGCACTCAATATGTGCCCCAAGCAGCTGCGGCTTTCCGGCCGTGTGGTCACGTTCCCCAACGAGCGGGAAGATGTCGAGGACGCGGAGATCGCGGAATTAAAAGATGGCAAGGTGGTCATCCGTCCGGTCAGTCTGCGGTAGGTTCGAGTTTTATTCGGAAGGTTCATATATTATTAGTTTGGCGAGGGAAAATGAATGGAAAACGTGATTGTCATTACATCCGGTAAAGGCGGCGTAGGGAAAACGACTTCTACGGCGAACCTTGGAACCGGCCTTGCAATGCAGGGAAAAAAGGTTGTGCTTGTAGATACGGATATCGGTCTTAGGAATCTGGATGTGGTTCTGGGGCTCGAAAACCGGATCGTGTACGATCTGGTGGACGTGGTCGAGGGCACCTGCAAATTAAAGCAGGCGCTTATCAAAGACAAGCGCTATGACGGGCTGTATTTGCTGCCCGCGGCGCAGACCAGAAACAAAATGGCTGTGACGCCCGAGCAGATGAAAGAGCTTGTTGCGGAGCTGGAAAAGGAATTCGATTATGTATTGATCGACTGTCCGGCGGGTATCGAACGCGGGTTTAAAAATGCCGTAGCGGGCGCGAAATCGGCGATCGTTGTGACAGTGCCGGAGGTATCCTCTGTGCGCGACGCAGACAGGATCATCGGTCTTTTATCCGCAAGCGGTGTGGACGATGCGCGACTGCTCATCAACCGCCTGCGTCCCGACCTTGTACGCAAGGGAGACATGCTGGCGATCGACGATACGCTGGAGATTCTGGGCATCGACCTCATTGGTGTGGTGCCGGAGGACGAACTGATCTTCCGTTCTTCTAATTTAGGCGAACCGGCGGTGACAGACAACAGTTCGCTCGCAGGTGAGGCGTACCGCAACGTGACAAAGCGTATCATGGGCGAGGATGTACCGATGCTCGATCTGGAGCAAAGATCTGGTTTCTTTGGCAAACTGAAGAGACTCTTCTCGAAGTAACGGAGGGGTTTTGATATGGGATGGTTTTTTAACAGAAAGAAAAGCAGTCAGGTCGCAAAGGACAGGCTGAAGCTGGTTCTTATTTACGACCGCGCCGGCACGACTTCTAACGACGATATGATCAACATGATCAAACGTGATATCATGCAGGTGATCTCTAAGTATGTGGAGATCGACGAATCCGAGTTTGCCATCGATTTTAAGAATGTGCAAAACGAGGAAGAAGAAGGGATTTCTTCGCAGCTTGCAATGAATATACCCATCAAGAAGATCAAGCAAATGGTGAAAAACGGCGGCAGATAAGGCTCTGCCAAAAAAGATATTTAGTCCAAAAAAGCCCGCGCCTGCGTGCGCGGTCTTTTTGTAAAACGAAGGGGAGATATGAAAGGCAAGCTCATCAATAAAAACATGTGGAAGTTCGTAGACTGGTTCCTGGTGGTGGTCATTTTCATCCTGGTGGGATACAGTCTGCTTTCCATCGCCAACGCAACGGCCAGCCCGTTTACCGGGGATGAGCGGGGAATTGCGGAGTTTATCGCAAACCTGGATTTAAGCTCGATCTTATGGCAGGCGTTGTTCTTTGGGATAGGCCTTGCGCTGATGTTTTTAGTGATGCTGGTCGATTATCATACCCTCGCCCATCTTACGGACTGGCTTTATTGGGCGACGGTCGCCCTTCTGGTTGCGGTGTATTTTTTGGGAAGTGAGCAAAACGGAACGACCGGTTGGTTTATGATCGGAAGCAGGGGCTTCCAGCCTGGCGAATTGTGTAAAATTCTGATGATCATCGTGCTGGCCAAGATGCTGTCCAATAAGACGGAGGGGAGCGAAGATGGCATCCAGACATTTAAGGATATCCTTCCAACATTGTGGCGGCTGGCGATACCGGTCGTACTCATCGCGATACAGCCTGATATTGGCACATCACTTGTGTACCTGTTTATCTTTGCCGTGATGTTGTTTATGGCGAAAGCCAATTGGAAGGTGTGGCTGATCCTTATCATTATTGCGTTGGCAGTTTTTGGCGGATATATTATTTATCTGTCGCAAAATCCGGACAACTATATGTGGCGTCGCCTCCTTGCGTTTTTCAATCCGCAGTCGGAAGTGGTACAATCGACCAATGCCGATATGCAGATGGTACAGGCTCAAATGGCGATGGGTTCAGGTGGCTTTTTGGGGAAAGGGTTGTTTACCCCCGGGTCGCTGTCCCAACTAGGATATGTGTGGGCAGGGCAGGATGACTTTATTTTTGCTGTGACGGTGGAAGCATTTGGATTTTTGGGCGGACTGATACTGATCATACTGTACTTCCTGCTGATCGGGCGGACGCTGATGCTTTCGCTGCGCGCAAAGGACGATTTTGGCGCATATATTATCATCGGCGTGGCGGCGATGACGCTGTTTCATGTGGTGGAAAATATAGGAATGAACATCGGGCTGCTGCCCGTTACGGGGATACCCCTGCCGTTTTTCTCGTCGGGCGGCTCAAGCATGATCATGAACTGTATTGCGTTTGGGCTGGTACTGAGCGTGGATATGCGACGGCAGCGCTGGCAGGGACAGTAGGTCAGGCTGCGGTAAGCATTGATGATAGAATGTATTTACAGATAGGAGTATTGATTGAGTTTACTTGACAGGGTGGAAAAGCCCGCGCGCTACGTGGGCGGCGAACTGAATTCCATCATAAAAGAAGAGGCGGACATCGATTTTGCGTTATGCTTCGCGGACGTTTACGAAGTGGGCATGAGTCATTTAGGCCTGAATATATTGTATGAAGTATTAAACGACCTTAAGGACGTTTATGCACAGCGTGTCTTTTGCCCATGGGTGGATATGCTCGAGCAAATGCACAAAAGCGGAGAAGTGCTGTGTTCTTTAGAGACAGGCAAACCGCTTTGCGATTTTGACATCGTAGGCATTAACCTGTCGTACGAAATGTGCTATTCCAATGTGCTCGCTATGCTCGAACTGGGGAAGATACCGTTGCTGTCATGTGAGCGCAAAGACAGCGACCCGCTCGTTGTGGGTGGCGGCGCGTGCGTCGTCAATCCGGAGCCGATCGCCGATTTTTTTGATTTGTTTGTGATCGGGGAGGGCGAGCAGGCGGTACGCGAGCTGTGCGCACTTTACGCAGAGCATAAAAAATGCGGCTTTGTGCGGGATGTCTTCCTGAAAGAAGCGGCGCACCTCGGCGGCGTATATGTCCCCTCGTTTTATCAAACGGAATATAATGAAGACGGCACAGTACGAGCGATCACGGCGGCGCAGGGCGTGCCGGAGGTCGTCAAAAAATGTGTGGTCGAAGATTTTGACGGGGAGAGAACGGTCGCAAAACCGGTGCTCCCGTATATCAATACTGTGCACGACCGCTGTGTGCTGGAGATCATGCGCGGATGCCCGCGCGGGTGCAGGTTCTGTCAGGCAGGATTTGCCATGCGTCCGGTGCGCGAGCGCAAAGCGGAAACCGTGCGTAAAACAGCGCGGGACGTGATCGCTGCGACCGGATATGACGAGATATCTTTATCATCACTGTCGTCGGGGGATTATTCGCACATCGACGAGCTGGTAAGCGGATTGATCGACGAATTTTCGCAGCAGCGGGTGTCGGTTTCCATGCCTTCCCTGCGCGTCGACAGCTTTGAAAAAGATTTTGCGAACCAGCTGCAGCAGGTGCGCAAAACGGGGCTTACGTTCGCACCGGAGGCGGGAACGCAGCGCCTGCGTGATGTGATCAATAAAAATATCAAACACGAAGACATTATCAATACGGTGACGCGCGCGTTTTCTTCGGGCGTCAACACGGTAAAGCTTTATTTTATGATCGGCCTGCCGACAGAGACGTACGAGGACCTCGACGGAATCGCGTCTTTGGTACGCGACATCCGCGAGGCATACTATGCCGTACCCAAGGAAGCGCGGCGGGGCATGGTGGGGATCACCGTTTCGGCGTCCTGCTTTGTGCCTAAACCATGTACGCCGTTTATGTGGGAGGCAATGGACGATATGGAGACGCTGCGGCAAAAACAGCAGTACCTAAGGGAACGGCTCAAGATCAAGGGTGTAAAATTCAACTATCACGACGCGCGACTGAGCTTTCTTGAAGGGGTGCTTGCCCGCGGCGACCGCAAGCTTGCGGCTGTGCTGATGGACGCATACAAAAACGGCGCGGTATTTGATGCGTGGCACGAACATTTTTCGTTTGAACGCTATATGGACGCATTTGAAAAAAATGGGATCGATCCGGCGTTTTATGCCTGCAGGACGAGGGATACAAGCGAGATACTGCCCTTTGCGCATATCGATTTCGGCATCGATACGGCATTTTTGAAACGGGAACGCGACAAGGCGTATGCAGGACAGGTCACGCCTGAATGCAGAATAGAGTGCGGTGGGTGCGGCCTCCAGAAAAGCTGCGGATTTGTGCAGGAGAAACGATGAGCGAAGAAGCAAAAAGATACAAAGTGATCATCAAATACAGCCGCCACGGCGCGGCGAAATATATTTCGCATCTCGATATGCAGCGTACGTTTGGTCGTGCGGTGCGCAGAGCCAAGCTGCCCGCGGAATATTCGCAAGGATTCAATCCGCACATTGTTATGTCGTTTGCGTCGCCGCTTTCTGTCGGCTATGCGACAAACGGGGACTATCTGGAGATCGGTCTTACGCAGCCGGTGGACGCGCAGCAGCTGAGGGAAGCGCTTGATGCGGTCATGCCGCGCGATATCCGTATCCATGATGTGCATATGGCGCGTGACGGCGCAAAAAAACTGATGGCACAAAATTACAGTGCATGCTATTTTATACATTTTCATTTTGAAAATGAACAGGATTGTGTTAAAATAAAAACTGCGGTCAGCGGACTGCTTGAGGCAGAGGAATATCCGGCGGTCGACCGCCGCGGCAGGCAGCTAGATATCCGGCCGCTGGTGCTTGATATAACAACGACGGACGGCAAAGAGATATCCGTGCTTTTGAAAAATGCATCGGACGGTGCGCTTAATCCGGCGGTGGTGGCAATGGCGCTGCTGTCAGCGGCTGAGGTCGATGCGGATTATGACATCTGCAGGGAAGATTGTTTTGCACGTAAGGATGGCGAAATGAAGCCGTTCAGTATTATATAGTTTAGAAATTTTTATAATATAAGGAGTTTTTTTGAATGATCAAAAAAATCATAGCCGACGCGAACACGCATGAAGCGCGTGTCGCTTTAATGGAGGATAACGACTTAGTCGAGATCCTCGTTGAAATGCGCGGTAAAGAGCGTCTGGTCGGTAATATTTACAAAGGAAGGGTCGCCAATATCCTTCCGGGCATGCAGGCCGCGTTTGTGGATGTAGGCCTTGAAAAAAATGCCTTTTTGTACGCGGGGGATATTCTGTGCGACGAATCGGACTTTCTGTTTGACGATACGCAGGATCCTTCCAATGTCAAAAAGAAGCTTGAAGTACCCAACATCAAAGAGCTTTTAAAGCCCAATCAGGAAATCATGGTACAGGTGTTAAAGCAGCCGGGTGGAAGCAAGGGTGCGCGTGTAACGACGCACATCACGTTGCCGGGCAGGCTGCTTGTTTTGATGCCCACAGTCGACCACATTGGCGTTTCGCGCAGGATCGGCGACGAGCAAAAGCGCGAACAATTAAAGGAGTTCATCGGGGCGGTCAAGCCCTCCAACATGGGCGTGATCGTGCGTACGGTCGCAGAGCAGGCTTCCGACGAAGAAATTGCTTCGGAGCTCAAGTTCCTTGTGCGTCTGTGGCAGAAGGTGCAGGAAAAATCGGATTTTGTGAGCGCACCGCGCCTGATCCATGCAGAGGAAACGTTGTTGTTCCGTACGGTGCGCGATATGCTCACCTCGGATGTACAGGAATTCATCATCAACGACAAGGACTATTACGAAAAGGTCATGGCGGTGGTGAATATCTTATCGCCGAGCATGATGGACAGGCTCAAGCTGTTTGAAGAAGAAGGAAATATTTTTGATTACTTCAATATAGAAGATAAGATCACAAAGGCGCTGCAGCGCAAGGTATGGCTCAAAAACGGCTGCTATCTTGTGATTGACGAAACGGAAGCGCTTACGGTCATCGACGTCAATACAGGCAAATACATCGGCGAGGACAATTTGCAGGATACGATCCTCAACGCAAACATTGAAGCGGCAAACGAGATCGCGCGGCAGCTGAGGCTGCGGGACTTAAGCGGGATCATCGTCATCGACTTCATCGATCTGGAAGATGAAGGTAACAAGCAAAAGGTCGTGGATGCGCTGAATGAAGCATTAAAGCATGACAGGACAAAGTCCAATGTGCTCGGCATGACGGAGCTGGGGCTTGTGGAAATGACACGCAAGAAGACGCGCCGGAAGCTATCCGCGCTCACACAGGCGACATGCCCGTGCTGCGGCGGCAGCGGTAAGGTATATAATCTTGATAATATGGCGATGCGCGTGCGCAGGGAAATCATCCGTACGGTGAAAAGTGATGCACACGGCATGTTCATCGTGGAGGTGAGCGGGCCGCTCGCGGAATATATCGTGGCGCACAACAACCAGAACCAGGCAGTGCTGCCGCATTACGAAAACGCGCATTTCTTTATCCGCAGCGTGAAAAACGCGCACCCCGAACAGATCATCGTCACGCAGGTGACAGACAAGGGAGCACTCAGCGGGACGCAGGTTTTTTGTTGACACACGTAAGTAGATATGGTAACATATTTAACTGAGCCGCTCGCATAGGCGACAAACGCGCAGACGTTGGTTTGCGGGCCAAACGCGGCGAGACTGGGTAAGGGAGGTAAAGTGCGATGTATGCAATCATCAGATCAGGCGGTAAGCAATATAAGGTTGAGCCCGGCATGGTCATCAAAGTGGAAAAGCTGGACGCCGAGGTAGGTTCCGAGGTAGCGTTCGAAGCAATGATGACGTCGGACGGCAAGAAAGTTGCTGTCGGCGATCCTGTTTTAAAAGACGTTGCAGTCAAGGGAAAAGTTCTTGCACAGGACAAAGAGAAAAAAGTCATTGTGTTTAAGTACAAACCCAAA